>NZ_JAADJW010000024.1:0-82710 GCF_010092875.1 Vibrio sp. LB10LO1 | reverse complement strand
TGTTAGGCCTGCCGCCAGCGTTCAATCTGAGCCATGATCAAACTCTTCAATTTAAGATTTTGTTCGGCTCAATGAATACTGAACATTACATAAAGTAATGTTTGAATTGACTGTGCTGAATCTTTCGATTCAATGGTCACTTCGTATCATTGAAACCTAATTTGAAGCCGAAGCTTCTAATTGGATTATCATCAACGAGTGCCCACACAGATTGATAGGTCTATATTGTTAAAGAGCTTTCCTATTGAGCTTTGCTCAAATCGGACGGCCATTTTAGCGAGTTAAAGTTTAGTGTCAATCACTTTTTTCAAACTTTTTTCAAGCGTTTCCGCTTGGCTAATTGGCTTGCTAACTCAACCTCGTTTCTTTCGAAGCGTTGCCGTGTCAGCGAGGTGGCATTATAGAGATTGCGATCACATTGGCAAGCCCTTTTTCTCGTTTTTTTTGATTTTTTTATCGTTCGGATAAATTTGCGTCAAAAGCGGTCAAAAGAGCACGTTATTTCTACAGCTCTTTGAATTTATCTGCGAAAAGAGCCACTTTTTCCCAATTGGTGTATTCCACTTCTTTGGTCGTATCGGTTTCGCCACCTGTCATCGACATAATGAACTTAATCATCGTTTTGTCGAACCATCCGTAACGTGGGTAATAAAGAGCACCAGCAAAAACACCGATTAAGGTTGGTTTCCAAGGTGACTTAATTAGGAACTTACGAATGTAAGCGCTACCTTCTGGCGTATCCTTTCCTTGTTCTTCTTTACGAGCGGTTAAGTTTACGCAGAAAAACGCCACTTTACTTTGTTCAAGTTGATTGAGATTTCGCTCAATAAACTGGTACAGCTTCTTATTAAGATGACCATAACGAATAGATGCGCCAATCAATACTCTGTCGTATTGGCTGAAATCCATCGCCTCTACATTATGTAAATCCACCAGCTCGCAATCGAAGTCTGGTAGTTGTTCATCTATATAGTGGAGAATTTTTTTCGTCTGCCCTTCACGGGAAGAGTATAGAAATAATGCTTTTGCCACGATTTCCCCTTAGCTACGCCAAAACGTCGGCGTCAGTAGTATAAGTAAGGTAAAGATTTCCAAACGACCAAACAGCATAGAAACAATCAATACCCATTTTGCTTTATCGTTAACATCACCAAAGTGAAGTGCCACTTCTCCCAAGCCAGGGCCAAGGTTATTCAATGTTGCCGCTACCGCGGAGAACGCACTTAGTTCATCCATTCCAGTAGCAATCAAACACAGCATGCAAACCACAAATACCAGCGCATAAGCAGAGAAGAATCCCCAAACCGCATCCACGACACGTTGTGGTAGTGCACTGCCACCCACTTTAATGGTGTAAACCGCACGAGGGTGGACCAAGCGCTTCAGCTCACGAGCACCTTGTAAGGTCAGTAACAGAATACGGATCACTTTCATACCGCCACCAGTCGAACCTGCACAACCGCCTATAAAAGACGAGAACAACAGCAACACTGGTAAGAACAATGGCCAATCAGCAAAACCGGTTGTGGTAAAACCAGCAGTAGTAGATATAGACACGGTTTGGAATAGCGCCTGATCAAAAGCGTCATATGACGAGTCATATGAGTGGTGATTCAACAATAATAGGAAGCACACCAAAAACAAGACAACTTGTATGAAGATGAACGCACGGAACTCTGGATCTTTCCAATAGTATTTAGGATGTACGCCGCCGGACGCAAACGCGGCGAAGTGCAAAGAGTAGTTACATGCCGAAATCAACAAGAAGACAACGGTAATCATGTTAATGGCATAGCTATCGAAATAGCCCATGCTGGCATCGTGTGTGGAGAAACCACCGATGGCAATAGTAGAGAAGCTATGACTTATAGCATCAAACGGTGTCATACCTGCTAACCAAAATGCCAAGGCACACGCAATAGTCAGACTCAAATAGATGTACCACAGTGCCTTTGCTGTCTCAGCAATACGCGGGGTCATCTTAGTATCTTTTACCGGTCCTGGTATTTCAGCTCGATACAGCTGCATACCACCGATACCAAGAACAGGAAGAATGGCTACCGCCAACACGATGATACCCATGCCGCCAAACCATTGCAGGAGCTGACGATAAAATAAGATCGCTTTTGGCAGTTCGTCGAGCCCGACAATGACCGTCGCTCCCGTTGTCGTTAAAGCAGAGAAAGACTCAAAAAATGCGTCAGTCACAGATACATTGGGATTATCTGAGATAAGGAAAGGAATAGAGCCAGCACTACCAAGTACAGTCCAGAAAAGAACAACAATAAGGAAGCCATCACGCGCTTTAAGCTCGTGTTTATGCCTGCGGTTTGGGAACCAACATATCCCACCACATACGAGAAGTACGAAGAAAGTCGTGACAAAAGGTACACCCGCACCATCTCGATAGATAAGCGCAACCAGCGCAGGCGCGAGCATTGTGACACTAAAAAGTGCGAGCAATAGCCCGACGATTCGAATAATTGAACGAAATTGCATGGATTGATTGACTAGCGAAGCTGTCCCTGTGGCTTCCTATTTTTCATTATTGTCCGTCTAGTGGGGTGACAATTGCCTTTGCACCACTTTTGTTGATGATAGCTTGGGTAAACGCGCTCACTTCACGTAGCTCAATTTCCACCACTAATACCACCTGATCGCTGTATTCAGCATCCACTTCAACCGCACCAAACTGGGGCATAAGCGACTGTGCGATAGGCATAAACCCATAGTCTAACTCTAGTCGGAGTTTTGTGGTTATTTTTTTCTCAATTGTTTGAAGCAGCTTGAGCGCTTGTTGCACGCCGCCGCCATAAGCTTTAACCAAACCACCTGTACCAAGCTTGATGCCGCCAGAATATCGAGTCACTACAGCCGTAATCTCTCCAACCCCGGAGCCAGACAGCTGAGCAAGGATCGGTTTACCTGCCGTCCCTGAAGGTTCTCCATCATCACTAAAGCCCCACTTCATCGAATCTTCTGGTCGACCTGCAACAAATCCCCAGCAGTTGTGTCTTGCATCAGCATGCTTGGTTTTGATCTGCTCAACGAATGCTTTCGCCGCTTCCACGCTTGGCGTGTGTGCTAAGTAAGTAATAAAGACACTCTTTTTGATCTCTTCTTCAAATTGAGCAGGCTGAGCAGGAATCAGATAAGGCAGGTCATTCATAGGATTAGGTCACTTTTCTCTTTGTTCAAAGTCTATCACGAGAGGTAATTGTGAGTCGCATAAGATCTGCCTTAGCGCACAATGTTAAACACTTGTTTAAAAAATGTATTGAAATTAACCAATCTGAAGTCCAAACTAACTTCACTGGTCTAACCAGAGCAATAAATAAAACGACTTTCCTCTATATCTATTTGCTGCCCTACAGGCGCTCAGCCCGCAACAAATCGGTATACAGACAATCCAAGATTGTATGTCATGGAGATAGACAATGATTTACCAAGCCGAAACCCTACAGGTAAAGGAAGTACAAGATGGCATTGCAGAACTAAGCTTCTGCTCTCCAAAATCCGTTAACAAGCTCGACCTAGCAACACTAGAGTCACTCGACAAAGCCCTTGATGCACTAAAAGCGCACCAAGGACTGAAGGGCTTGATGCTCACCTCAGATAAAGACGCGTTCATTGTTGGCGCAGATATCACCGAATTCTTAGGTCTTTTTGCCAAGACAGACGCTGAGCTCGATCAGTGGTTGCAATTTGCTAACAGCATCTTCAACAAGCTGGAAGACTTGCCTGTCCCAACTATCTCGGTACTAAAAGGCCACACGTTAGGTGGCGGTTGTGAGTGTGTGCTTGCAACTGACATGAGAATTGGTGACAAGACCACCAGCATCGGTCTACCAGAAACAAAACTGGGCATCATGCCGGGCTTTGGTGGTTGTGTACGTCTGCCACGTGTTATTGGCGCCGACAGCGCAATGGAAGTGATCACTCAAGGTAAAGCGTGTCGTGCGGATGAAGCGTTAAAGATTGGTCTTCTGGATGCGGTTGTTGATAGCGACGCACTTTACGAGTCAGCACTCAAGACAGTGACCTCGGCAATCAACGAGAAGTTGGACTGGCAAGCTCGTCGCAAGCAAAAGACATCACCTCTAACGCTAAGTAAGCTTGAATCAATGATGAGCTTTACCATGGCGAAGGGTCTGGTGGCACAAAAAGCGGGTCCTCACTACCCCGCTCCAATGACAGCCGTTATTACTATTGAAGAAGGCGCTCGTTTCGCTCGTAACGAAGCACTCGACATTGAACGTAAGCACTTCGTAAAACTGGCTAAGTCTGAAGAAGCAAAATCACTGGTTGGCTTGTTCCTCAACGACCAATACATCAAAGGGCTTGCTAAAAAATCAGCGAAGTCAGCGAGTAAAGACACGCAACGTGCGGCTGTGCTTGGTGCGGGCATTATGGGCGGCGGCATCGCCTACCAATCTGCATTAAAAGGCGTACCGGTGTTAATGAAAGACATCGCGCAACCTTCACTCGATTTAGGTATGACTGAAGCATCTAAGCTGCTAAATAAACGCTTATCTCGTGGTCGCATTGATGGCTTTAAGATGGCTGGTATTTTAGCGTCTATCACACCAAGCCTACATTACGCAGGCATCGAAGAATCAGACGTGATTGTTGAGGCCGTAGTAGAAAACCCGAAAGTAAAAGCAGCAGTGCTGAGTGAAGTCGAATCACATGTCGGTGACGATACCGTTATCACCTCAAACACCTCGACGATTCCAATCAATCTATTAGCAAAATCGCTGAAACGCCCAGAAAATTTCTGTGGCATGCACTTCTTCAACCCAGTGCACCGTATGCCTCTTGTTGAGATCATCCGTGGTGAGCACACCTCTGATGAAACTATCAATCGTGTTGTTGCCTACGCAGCGAAAATGGGCAAATCACCAATTGTCGTTAATGACTGCCCTGGGTTCTTTGTAAACCGCGTATTGTTCCCATACTTTGGCGGCTTCAGCATGCTACTTCGTGATGGTGCGGACTTTACGAAAATCGACAAAATCATGGAACGTAAGTTTGGCTGGCCGATGGGACCTGCATACTTGCTCGATGTTGTTGGTATTGATACTGCTCACCACGCACAGGCCGTTATGGCACAAGGTTTCCCAGAGCGTATGGGTAAACAAGGCCGTGACGCGATCGATGCACTATTCGAAGCAAGCAAATACGGTCAGAAGAATGGCAGTGGCTTCTACAGCTATACCATAGATAGAAAAGGTAAGCCGAAGAAAACCTTCTCTGAAGAGATCTTGCCAGTGCTCGCTGACGTTTGTGCCGATAAGCAGGACTTTGACGATCAGACCATCATTCAACGCATGATGATTCCAATGATCAACGAAGTGGTACTGTGTCTGCAAGAGGGCATCATCGCCACTCCACAAGAAGCGGATATGGCACTGGTTTACGGTCTTGGCTTCCCTCCATTCCGCGGCGGCGTATTCCGCTACCTAGATAGCGTAGGTATTGCCGAGTTTGTTGCCATGGCAAAACAATACTCGGATCTCGGTGCAATGTACCAAGTACCACAGATGCTGATTGATATGGCGGCGAAAGGTGAAAGCTTTTACGGTGCACAACAGCAAGGTTCTATCTAAGGAGGGATTCTAAAATGACTAATCAAACAAGAAATGTTGTCGTAGTCGATTGTCTACGTACTCCAATGGGTCGCTCTAAAGGTGGTGCTTTCCGTCATACGCGAGCAGAAGATCTATCCGCACGCCTAATGAAAGGTATTCTTGCGCGTAACCCACAAGTAAACCCAAGCGAGATTGAAGATATCTACTGGGGCTGTGTACAACAAACCCTAGAACAAGGCTTTAACGTGGCACGTAATGCGGCGCTACTTGCTGGTCTACCAATTGAGATTGGCGCCGTGACGGTTAACCGCCTGTGTGGTTCATCCATGCAAGCGCTTCACGACGGTACACGTGCCATCATGACGGGTGACGCTGAAATCTGCCTAATTGGTGGTGTTGAGCACATGGGACACGTACCAATGAACCACGGCGTAGACTTCCACCCAGGCATGTCAAAGACAGTTGCAAAAGCAGCCGGCATGATGGGCTTAACCGCTGAAATGCTTGGTAAGTTGCATGGTATTAGCCGTGAACAACAAGACGAGTTTGCTGCGCGCTCTCATGCTCGTGCACATGCTGCAACCGTAGAGGGTCGTTTTAAAAACGAAATCCTACCAATTGAAGGTCATGCGGCTGACGGCACGCTGTTCACTCTGGATTACGATGAAGTCATTCGCCCTGAAACATCCGTTGAAGGTCTGTCTCAACTTCGTCCTGTTTTCGATCCAGCAAACGGTACAGTTACAGCCGGTACATCATCGGCACTGTCTGATGGCGCATCAGCAATGTTGATCATGAGTGAAGAGAAAGCCAATGAGCTTGGCTTGAAGATTCGTGCACGTATTAAAGGCATGGCAATTGCGGGCTGCGATCCTTCAATCATGGGTTACGGTCCTGTACCTGCGACGCAAAAAGCGCTCAAGCGAGCTGGTCTTTCAATTGAAGACATGGATGTGGTTGAGCTAAACGAAGCATTTGCAGCGCAATCTCTACCATGTGCTAAAGACTTGGGTCTGCTTGATGTTATGGATGAGAAGGTCAACCTTAACGGTGGTGCGATTGCATTGGGTCACCCACTTGGTTGTTCCGGCTCACGTATCTCGACGACTCTGATTAACCTAATGGAAGCGAAAGACGCGAAATACGGCCTGGCAACCATGTGTATCGGTTTAGGCCAGGGGATTGCGACGGTATTTGAACGACCATAGTTTGCTTGAGAAACGCTAGGTTGTAGTGATCAATCCAACAATCACAAGCAAATGAACCAATACTGAAAATTTTTAGTATTACACTTAAGGGCGGCATCTGATGTCGCCCTTTGTTTTACGCTAAATATTGCTTACATGCACAAAAAGCATACATTAAATGCTCAAGTTTCATTTTATTCATAGACAAAGAAGACATACACTTAGCAGCAGTTGATATCTTGCTGCATGTGACCCAGAGTCACGCTACCGCACAATCGGAGAACCTTATGTTTAATGCTCTAGTTCTAAATCAAGAAGACAAACGTACTATCGCTAACATCGAGCAAATCGATGAAACACAACTGCCTGAAGGCGACGTTCTGATTGACGTTGATTACTCATCGTTGAACTACAAAGACGGTCTTGCAATTACAGGTAAAGGTAAAATCATCCGTAACTTCCCGATGGTGCCGGGTATTGACCTAGCAGGTACGGTAGTAAGCTCAGAAGACGACCGCTACCAAGCAGGCGACAAAGTTGTTCTTACTGGTTGGGGTGTAGGTGAAAACCATTGGGGCGGTATGTCTCAACGTGCTCGTCTAAAAGCGGATTGGCTAGTACCACTACCAAAAGGTCTAGACAGCAAGAAAGCAATGATGGTTGGTACAGCGGGCTTCACTGGCATGCTATGTGTTCAAGCACTGCTTGATGCAGGCATCAAACCTGAAAACGGCGAAATCCTAGTAACTGGCGCAAGTGGCGGTGTAGGCTCAGTAGCAGTAACGCTTCTAGCACAACTTGGCTACAAAGTTGCTGCAGTGACAGGTCGCGTAGAGAAAAACGGCCCACTACTAGAAAAACTTGGTGCTAGCCGCATCATCGACCGCGTTGAATTTGAAGAGCCAGCACGTCCGCTTGAAAAGCAAGTATGGGCAGGTGCGGTTGATACTGTGGGCAGCAAAGTACTAGCAAAAGTATTGGCACAAATGGATTACAACAGTGCAGTTGCAGCTTGTGGTCTTGCAGGTGGCTTCGATCTACCGACGACAGTAATGCCATTCATCCTACGTAACGTTCGTCTACAAGGTGTGGATTCTGTTTCATGCCCATTTGAAAAACGTACTGCAGCATGGGAAAAATTGGTTGAGTTACTACCAGACAGCTACTTCGAACAAGCTTGTACTGAGGTAGAACTAGCGGAAGCACCAAAATACGCTGAAGACATCACAAACGGCCAAGTAACGGGTCGCGTGGTTATCAAACTATGAGCGTTAACCCTTCTATAGAATAAACAAAGCCGGGTCATTACCCGGCTTTTTGCTATTTCGATTATCGGAAAAATTAGTCCAATCCCATATCTTCAATTCGCTTGGCAATAAGACGACTACATTCTTCACGAACCACGGCACGCAGCCATTCTTGAGCGGGAGAGTGCTCGCAACGCGCATGCCAAATCATCGAATATTCAAACGGCGTGAATTGGAATGGTAATGGCTTCACCACTAAGTCATAGCGATCAGCAACCAAGTACGCTAAATCGGCCGGTACGGTAATGATAATTGGCAGAGTATCGACGATCGCCAGTGCCGCTTCCAAGTGATAAGCACGCAATACCATCTGACGTTGCGGCTTCTCCACCAGCGCTTGCTCAATCAGCGCCTTAACCCCATCACTGATGGCAATCATGGCATGCGGATGACTAAGATAATCATCCAGACTCATCTCTTTATCGGCTAATGGATGCTGCTTTGAGAGCATGCATAGCACACCGACTCGCCCTAGCACTTCACTACGTAGTGGCTCCACAGGACCTGTAGGGCGACAAATCGCTAAGTCCGCGCCTTCATATGTTAATTGATCAGATAAGCGGTCGTGTTGCAGTGGCAAGAAGTTAAACGACACATTTGGCGCTTCTTGATAGATACGCGGTAAAGCGAAAGGCAGAATGGTTTGCATCGCGTAGTCAGTTGTCGCGATATTAAACGTCTGATCGCAACTGCGTGGATCAAACTCACGTGGAGACAGCAATTGGCGTAGTGACTCCAAAGGCTCACCCAAAGATCGATCAATTTCTAACGCTTTTTGAGTTGGGATCAAGTGCTGACCTTGACGCGTAAACAGCGGATCACCAAGCAGGTCGCGTAAACGCCCTAGCACACGACTCATTGCCGATTGGCTTAAATTGAGACGCGTTGCTGCTTTACTGACACTGCTCTCTTCGATCAACACACGTAATGCGACCAATAAGTTCAGATCTCGACGATAGATGTCTTCTAATTCCACGATTTGCCACTTACCATGTAGGGGATTTAGGTAAATTGTACTCTTCAGGCAAAAAAAATCCCGCCTTTCAGCGGGGAAGCCCAAGAAAAATGGGGATAGTGTCGGAATGAAGTGTCGTTAAACTTGGTGAGCGGTGTATCAATAGGTTCCGATTACAGCAAGAAGCGCTAATTTTCTTGCTCAGATGCACCTGACCATTTGTGCATCTCAATCCAAATCCCAATAATCGTTGCACTCATGCCTACAAGAGGCAGCAATGAGGTTTCAGCTGGTGTTCTGAGTACTAATGCGCAGAACGAGATGAAACACAAAACCGAATAGATGGTTAGTCTGTCTAACGCTGTTAACATCGTGTCCCCTTACCAGTTGTTACCAAATTGTTAATTTAAGGTAAATCAAAAAATTCGGTTTGCCAAGTGGTTATTGAATATTTTTTCAACGAAAGTAAAATTCACCGCTCAGTTAGTTACGAGAATCACATTATGAGCTTTAATCCTGAACTGGCGACCAAGACATTAGAGGCGGAAGGATTACGCTGCCCAGAGCCAGTGATGATGGTCAGGAAGACAATTCGAAACATGCAAGATGGTGAGGTGTTGCTGGTTAAAGCGGACGACCCATCCACAACTCGAGATATCCCGAGCTTCTGCCGATTTATGGATCACCAGTTGATTGCGGCACAAACGGAGCAGCTTCCATACCAGTACCTAATTAAGAAAGGTTTGGAATAATCTCAGCAAGATCAAAAACGGCAGCCCAAAAGGCTGCCGTTTGTTTATTCATCGTATTCTAGTGTGCGAACTTCAGATTGTAGCTTGTTCAATTGCTTCCGCATTGCACGCATTTCCTCATGCATCGGAATGATATGAGCCACCCGAATCCACGCTTCTACCGTCAGACCAGTAAGAATAAAGGACCCTGCTACAATTGGTAGCCACATATCAGTCAGCACCATTGCTAGCAAGCAAAGTGCCAAACCAAAGGTGAATAAATAACTCTGACTCTTTGGGGTCATCCCCATGTAACGTGTAAGCATACCTTTGCCCTCTCGCTATCATTCACACCATTAAATTACCATGACAAGTATGACACTAATATGTCATCCGTCACGGTCTTGAACGATTTTGAGTCAGAGTTTGAAGTTGTGTATTACTTCACTAGTTATTGATAATTCACACCATTTTACGTGCAACAGATCAGAACAATGCCGCTCCGATAGCTAGCGCGATAAACAGGAATGCGGTCACCTTACGAATCAGCCCTAAAGGCATCTTATCGGCCGACAATTTACCAATCAGGACCACAGGTACATTCGCCAGCAGCATACCGATCGTGGTGCCAAGAATCACCCAACTCAATGCATCTGCGTATTGCGCACCCAAGATAGAAGTCGCAATCTGAGTCTTGTCGCCAATCTCCGCAACGAAGAAAGCAATAAAGCTGGCAATAAATGGACCACGGTTGGAGATCTGCTCGTCGTCATCCAGTTTATCTGGGATCAACACCCAAGCCGCCATGGCGACAAAACTGACCACCAGCACCCATTTGAGAACTTCAGGCGAAAGATAATCGGCCACCACCACACCTAACCATGCAGCCAAAGCGTGGTTGGCAATGGTTGCCAAAAAGATTGCTGCAATAATAGGGATTGGCTTGCGGTAACGACTGGCAAGTAATAGAGATAGCAATTGGGTCTTATCGCCAATTTCTGCTAACGCTACAGTAGTAATTGAAATAGCTAAAACGCTCACGACATGCTCATTGGGGCGGGATAATTATTTTTAACCTAAGACAAATCTCACGCCCCACCCCGGTTCATGATGATTTGTCTAAGGTCTTGCTAAACTCATCGGGCTGATGAGTCTCGAACGCCATGGTGATTTTGCACCAATTATGTTGACGAACGAACTGGATGAAACAGACATTTCATCGAGTAAGCTACTCCCCAAAGACAGGCGCAATTCTAGCCATGTTTCCTCATCACCTCAAGAGTGAAAGCCAGTGAAAACTCCCTTTTAGGAAAAATTCAGCAGATAAAGCGGTAAAAATCCATTAAAGGAGAAAATTGCCCACGAATTAATCAAGATTAGCTCTACTCCCATGCTCAATATCTGGGTATACTTGATTGTTAATTTATTCAACCGTAATTACTTTGAATCGCCATTGTTGAGGCAAGAAAACCCAACAAAAAAGAGACGAATTCACGAGTAATAAGAGAATCGCGCGAACCTGACTTATGCAAAAATACGATATCAAAACCTTCCAGGGAATGATCCTCGCGCTGCAGGATTATTGGGCTCAAAATGGTTGTACCATTGTTCAACCACTAGATATGGAAGTTGGTGCGGGTACCTCTCACCCAATGACCTGTCTACGAGCACTTGGCCCAGAGCCAATGTCTACAGCTTACGTACAACCTTCACGTCGTCCTACTGATGGCCGTTACGGTGAAAACCCTAACCGTCTTCAGCACTACTACCAATTCCAAGTAGCGCTAAAACCATCGCCAGACAATATCCAAGAGTTGTACCTAGGTTCTCTAGAGGTTCTTGGTGTCGACCCACTTGTTCACGACATCCGTTTCGTGGAAGACAACTGGGAAAACCCAACACTAGGCGCATGGGGTCTAGGCTGGGAAGTTTGGCTAAACGGCATGGAAGTGACTCAGTTTACTTACTTCCAGCAAGTTGGTGGTCTTGAGTGTAAGCCAGTAACTGGTGAGATCACTTACGGTATCGAACGTCTAGCAATGTACATTCAAGAAGTAGACTCTGTTTACGACCTAGTTTGGAACATCGCACCAGATGGCAGCAAAGTGACTTACGGTGACATCTTCCACCAAAACGAAGTAGAGCAATCGACTTACAACTTCGAGCACGCAGACGTTGAATTCCTATTTGGTTTCTTCGAACAGTGTGAGAAAGAGTGTAAAGAGCTGCTTGAGCTTGAAAAGCCACTGCCACTGCCTGCTTACGAGCGCATTCTAAAAGCTGGTCACGCATTCAACCTACTAGATGCGCGTAAAGCGATCTCAGTAACTGAACGCCAACGTTACATCCTACGCATCCGCAACCTGACGAAAGCAGTTGCAGAAGCATACTACGCATCGCGTGAAGCTCTTGGCTTCCCAATGTGTAAGAAAGAACAAGCGTAAGGGGTAGAGTAACATGGCAAAAGAATTTCTAATCGAGCTAGGTACAGAAGAGCTACCACCAACGCAACTTCGCACTCTAGCTGAAGCATTCGCAGCAAACTTCGAAGCAGAACTAAAAGGCGCTGAGCTTGCTCACGAAGGCGTTAAATGGTTCGCGGCGCCTCGTCGTCTTGCACTTAAAGTAGCAGCACTAGCAGACAGCCAGTCTGACAAAGTTGTTGAAAAGCGTGGTCCTGCGGTTTCTGCAGCGTTTGACGCGGAAGGCAACCCAACAAAAGCGGCTCAAGGCTGGGCACGCGGTTGTGGCATCACGGTTGACCAAGCAGAGCGCATGGTTACAGACAAAGGTGAATGGCTACTGTTCAAACAAGAAGTGAAAGGTCAGCCAACGTCTGAGATCGTAGTTGAACTTGCAGCGAAAGCACTAGCAAACCTACCTATCGCAAAACCAATGCGTTGGGGTAACAAAACGACTCAATTTATCCGTCCAGTTAAGACGCTAACCATGCTAATGGGCAGCGACCTAATCGAAGGCGAGATCCTTGGTGTCGCTTCTAACCGCACTATCCGTGGTCACCGCTTCATGGGTGAGCAAGAGTTCACTATCGATTCTGCTGAGCAATACCCTGCGATCCTAGAAGAGCGCGGTAAAGTAATGGCAGATTACGAAGCGCGTAAAGCAATCATCCTAGCTGACGCACAAAAAGCGGCAGCAGCGGTTGGCGGTATCGCTGACCTAGAAGATGACCTAGTAGAAGAAGTAACGTCTCTGGTTGAATGGCCAGTGGTACTAACAGCGAAGTTTGAAGAAGAGTTCCTAAAAGTGCCTTCTGAAGCGTTGGTTTACACCATGAAAGGTGACCAAAAATACTTCCCTGTTTACGACGAAAACAAGAAGCTACTACCTAACTTCATCTTCGTATCGAACATCGAATCAAAAGAACCTCGTTACGTAATCGAAGGTAACGAGAAAGTGGTTCGCCCGCGTCTTGCTGACGCAGAATTCTTCTTCAACACAGACCGTAAGCGTCCGCTTATCGACCGTCTGCCAGAACTAGAACAAGCGATCTTCCAAAAGCAACTGGGTACGATCAAAGACAAAACAGACCGCATCACAGAACTTGCTGGCTACATTGCTGAGCAAATCGGTGCTGACGTTGAGAAATCAAAGCGTGCTGGTCTACTAGCAAAATGTGACCTAATGACCTCAATGGTATTCGAATTCACGGATACTCAAGGTGTTATGGGTATGCACTACGCTCGCCACGACGGTGAAGCAGAAGAAGTTGCAGTAGCACTGAACGAGCAATACATGCCTCGTTTCGCAGGTGATGAACTGCCATCAAACGGCGTTTCAACTGCAGTTGCAATGGCAGACAAGCTAGACACTATCGTAGGTATCTTCGGTATTGGTCAAGCGCCTAAAGGCAGCGATCCATTCGCACTACGCCGCGCATCTCTAGGTGTACTACGTATCATCGTTGAATACGGCTACAACCTAGATCTTGTTGACCTAGTAGCGAAAGCGAAGTCACTGTTTGGCGACCGTCTAACCAATGACAACGTTGAACAAGACGTTATCGAGT
The DNA here is from genome assembly GCF_010092875.1 of Vibrio sp. LB10LO1. Classification (NCBI taxonomy): domain Bacteria; kingdom Pseudomonadati; phylum Pseudomonadota; class Gammaproteobacteria; order Vibrionales; family Vibrionaceae; genus Vibrio; species Vibrio sp. LB10LO1. The sequence goes on along the minus strand of NZ_JAADJW010000024.1, from coordinate 68,909 downwards.
TCATGCTTGGTCGTTTCCGTGCTTGGTACCAAGACGAAGGCTTCAGCGTAGACATCATCCAAGCGGTTCTAGCTCGTCGTCCGACGAAACCAGCAGACTTCGACCAACGAGTTAAAGCGGTTTCTCACTTCCGTGAACTAGAAGCAGCAGAGTCTCTAGCAGCAGCGAACAAACGTGTAGGTAACATCCTAGCGAAATTCGACGGCGAACTAGCAGCAGACATCGACCTAGCACTTCTACAAGAAGACGCAGAGAAAGCACTAGCAGAAAGCGTTGAAGTAATGACGGAAGCGCTAGAGCCAGCATTTGCTACAGGTAACTACCAAGAAGCCCTAAGCAAGCTCGCTGACCTCCGTGAACCAGTTGATGCGTTCTTTGATAACGTAATGGTAATGGCAGACGACGAAGCACTTAAGAAGAACCGTCTGACACTACTGAACAACCTGCGTAACCTGTTCCTACAGATCGCAGACATTTCTTTGCTTCAAAAGTAATTCATTACTCTTAGAAGTGATTAAGAAATAAGTAAAAGGGAAGCAGATGCTTCCCTTTTTTGTTGCCTTCAAATCGATGAAGGTGACGCTTATTATTCATTTTGTGAACAAGACTAAAATTTGTAGGGTGAGACGCGTTTAACTTGTTGGTGTAGAGCTCGGATTGTAGAGGCACAGTTTTGCTATAACTGGACTGTTTATTCGGGGGAAGGACACAATGAAAAAAACAATTCTCGCACTCTCTATCGGTCTACTGAGCGCCTGCAGCCAGATTCCAGAAAATGCCATCGTATTAAGCGTTGGTGATGACACCGCTGTTTTTGAGGAAAACTCACAAGGCTTACTTGTCGCCGAGCAAAAACTCGAAAAAGGCAGTTACACCTTTACCATTGCTGACAGCAAGCAAAGCTGTGGCAGTAGCTTTGCCCTAGCAGAAGAAGATCGCATCAAGTTCAATCGTCCATTAAAAATGGATAACTGCGCCACTGATGCACAAATGCCGCTGCGCATCTTCAAAGCCAATACCTATCAATTTACGCTCAACCCAACCACCAACGAGCTAACGGTCAAAATCAAACCAAAACAGAGTCAGGACATAACCTACTCTTGCCCTGTCGCAACTGACGCGCCAAAAACCATCAACGTTGCTCAAACCTTTAATGATGGCACTGTCGTTCGTGATGCCTTAACCGGACAAGAAGCCACAGTCGCCAATGGCAGCGTCACCATGCAGCCGGGTCCTATGAGTCAAGGTCTGTTGTTACTAGAAGAGGTTGAACAGCAAGCCGATAAACCGTTCAGCTGGGATAATGCGACGGTGTACTTCGTCATGACCGACCGCTTCTACAATGGCAACCCAGACAACGACAACAGCTACGGTCGCAGCAAAGATGGAAAATATGAGATTGGTACCTTCCACGGTGGTGACTTAGCGGGTCTGACGAAAAAACTCGATTACATCGAATCACTTGGTGTCAATGCTATCTGGATAACTTCACCACTGGAACAAATCCACGGCTGGGTTGGCGGCGGCGATAAAGGCGATTTTAAACACTACGGCTACCACGGCTACTATCACCAAGATTGGACCAAGCTTGATGCCAACATGGGTACCGAAGATGAACTCAGAACCTTCGTCGATACTGCCCATAAGAAAGGTATCCGCGTGATTTGGGATGTGGTCATGAACCACACAGGTTATGCGACATTAGCAGACATGCAGGAATTCGGATTTGGTCAGCTTTACCTTGATAACCAAGAAGCCAAAGAAGTCCTTGGTGAAAAATGGACCGACTGGCAGCCAAAATCAGGACAAAGCTGGCACAGCTTCAACGACTACATCAAATACGGTGATAGCGAAGCGTGGGATAAATGGTGGGGCAAAGATTGGATCCGCACTGACATTGGTGACTACGATGCTCCGGGCTACAACGACATCACCATGTCTTTGAACTACCTACCGGATCTCAAAACCGAATCGACTCAGAAAACCGGATTACCAAACTTCTTCCGCAATAAAGACACCAATGCGCAAGATGAGCTGCAAACCCCACGTGAACATCTGATTACGTGGTTATCCGATTGGGTGCGCGACTATGGCATTGATGGCTTCCGCGTTGACACAGCCAAACACGTTGAAATGGAAGCGTGGGCAGAGTTGAAAGCCAGCACCACCCAAGCGCTTGCTCAATGGAAGCAAAACAACCCGGACAAAGCCTTGGATGACCTACCTTTCTGGATGACAGGTGAAGTATGGGCACACAGCGTGGTGAAGAGCCCGTATTTCGATAACGGCTTCGATTCCATCATTAACTTCGAGTTCCAATCTGACGTAGCACCAAAAGCACTGAAGTGTTTCGCTCAACTCGATAATGATTACCGCCGCTATGCAGAGCGCATCAATACCGATCCTGAGTTCAACGTGTTGAGCTACCTGCCTTCACACGATACACAGCTGTTTTGGTCAGCGCGCAGCCGAAGCTTTGATGACCAAGCACGTGCCGCGAATGCACTGATGCTTGCTCCCGGAGCAGTACAGATCTATTACGGTGATGAGATCGCCCGTGATTTTGGCATTACTGGTTCAGATGCTCACCAAGGCACACGCTCAGATATGCCATGGGATAAGATTCATGGCGAGCGTGAAGATCTACTGCAACATTGGCAAAAGCTAGGCGAATTCCGTAAACGCCACCCAGCGGTCGCTCAAGGTAAGCACATTACTCGCAACCAAGAAGGTTACTACGCGTTCGAACGCCAATACCAAGACGACAAGGTGTTGATTGTTTACACCGGTGAGTAAATCACACTCTCTCCACCAGCAAGGGAAGCATAAGCTTCCCTTTTTTGTTGCTCTTTTTGCCTTTTTATCTCGTACCTCTGGTCTGATGACACACTTTTTTCTTTTTCGGCTTAATTCACACTTTGCGTTAATTACGCATTGAGGTAAGGTCAAGGATTACTCGATAAGCCGATAAAACATCGGCACAAACATACACAAAGCAATCACAATGAATTAGGTATAACGACAAATGCAGTTCTCAAAGTTTGGTGAAAAATTTAATCAGTATTCAGGTATCACGCAGTTAATGGACGATTTGAATGATGGTCTGCGCACACCAGGTGCCATCATGCTCGGTGGAGGTAACCCAGCCGCCATTCCTGCCATGCTCGATTACTTTCGCCAAGCCAGTGAGGAAATGCTCGCCAGTGGGGAGCTCGTCGCCGCCCTCGCCAACTATGATGGCCCGCAGGGTAAAGACGCGTTCGTTAAAGCGCTGGCTCAGTTATTCCGTGAAACTTACGGCTGGGATATTTCCGAGAAAAACATCAGCCTAACTAACGGCAGCCAAAGCGGCTTTTTCTACTTGTTCAACTTGTTGGCAGGTAAACAGCCAGACGGTTCGCACAAGAAAGTGCTACTACCTATCGCGCCTGAGTACATCGGCTATGGTGATGCAGGCATTGATGAAGATATCTTTGTCTCTTACCACCCAGAAATCGAGCTGCTAGATAACGGTCTGTTTAAATACCACGTCGATTTTGAGCAGCTCACCGTCGATGACTCTGTTGCGGCAATCTGCGCGTCTCGCCCAACCAACCCTACGGGTAACGTACTGACAGATGAAGAAGTACGTAAGCTGGACAAGCTAGCACGTGAGAACAACATTCCGCTGATCATTGATAACGCCTACGGTCTGCCGTTCCCGAATATCATTTTTGAAGATGTCGAACCGTTCTGGAATGAAAACACCATCCTTTGCATGAGCCTATCTAAACTTGGCTTGCCGGGCGTGCGTTGTGGGATTGTGATTGCGAGTGAGGAAATCACGCAAGCGTTGACCAATATGAACGGCATCATCAGCTTAGCTCCAGGCAGTGTTGGTCCAGCGCTGGCAAACCACATCATTGGTAAAGGCGATCTGCTTAAACTGAGCTCAGAGGTGATTAAGCCGTTTTATAAGCAGAAGTCGCAACGTGCGGTTGAACTGCTCCAAGAAGCGATTACCGATGAGCGATTCCGCATTCACAAACCGGAAGGCGCTATCTTCTTGTGGTTATGGTTCGATGAACTGCCAATTACGACAATGGAACTGTACCAACGCTTGAAAGCGCGTGGGGTCTTGATTGTTCCGGGTGAATACTTCTTTATTGGTCAGAAGGACGAGTGGGATCATGCACACCAATGCTTGCGTATGAACTACGTTCAAGACGATGAGATGATGCAAAAAGGCATTGCGATTATCGCTGAAGAAGTGGAAAAGGCTTACCGCGAAGGTAAATAGACCGATTAAACTCAGCCGTTCTTCTCTTTGAATAGCGGCTTTGAAAGCCCCAAACTAAAAAGAGCGCCCTTTTCCATAATGGAAGGCGCTCTTTCTCATTCTATAACCGTGTGGTTAACTGCTGTGTCATCAGCTGATTAGCTGTTTTCAATCAGATTGTTGCCACCGATAGCAATCTTACGCGGTTGCATCGCTTCTGGAATTTCACGAACTAAATCGATATGAAGTAGACCGTTTTCCATTGATGCACCAACGACTTTTACGTAATCCGCAAGTTGGAATTTACGTTCAAAATCGCGCTCCGCAATACCTTGGTAAACGTAGTTTTTACCTTCTTCGGCTTTACGCTCGCCCTTCACGATCAACATGTTTTCGTTTTGAGTCAAATCGAGCTGATCTTCAGCAAAACCAGCGACTGCCATAGTAATACGGTAGTTATGCTCGTCTTTTTGCTCGATGTTGTATGGAGGGTAACCGCCAGAAGTGTTCTTCGCAGAGCTTGCTTCCATCAGGTTAAACAGACGGTCGAAGCCAATTGCATTACGGTATAGTGGTGAGAAATCTACATTACGCATAATCTATCCTCTTTTAAGCAATAGTCTTAGCCCAGATGAAGGTCATCCACGTGGCGCATTTATGCAAGAAAACGCCGAGCTAAGGGATCCGATGATTCATTCCTCTGACCTACTCTTTAGGTGCGGGGACATGATGTCGAATCTAGGGTCAAGTTGTGTGCTAAAACTGAGTACCCTCTCCTGAGCGATCTCGTTTAGCGATTCCAGAGGCGCTGTTCTTCTCTTGTTGAGCAAGTCAGCCATCCCTCTTCATAACTAGATATAAGGTCGAAAAATGGGCTTTCAAGGGCTCCAATGAAAATATTTTTAGATCCCCGACTCGATCCCCTCTCCCTCTCGAAGCATTCCCATATTCATAGGGCGCAGCCGTTCTCGTATCTCGCCTCTTTTATCTTGTTTCTACCCAATAAAAAACGCCACCTCTTGCGAGATGGCGTTTTTAGTATGGTTTGACTGAGTCTGTACGACTACACGTCTAGGTTTGCTACTTTCAGCGCGTTCTCTTCGATGAAGTTACGACGCGGCTCAACTTGGTCACCCATTAGCGTTGTGAACAATTGGTCTGCGCCTACCGCATCTTCAATGGTTACTTGCATCATGCGACGTGTCTCTGGGTCCATTGTGGTTTCCCAAAGCTGATCTGGGTTCATCTCGCCTAGACCTTTGTAGCGCTGTAGGCTTAGACCACGACGCGACTCTTTGATTAACCACTCAAGTGCCGATGCAAAGCTTGATACTGGCTGAGTACGCTCACCACGCTTGATGTAAGCACCTTCTTCTAGCAGACCGTCTAACGCTTCAGATAGATCCGCTAGCTTGCCGTACTCTTTCGAGTTCAGTAGGTCAATGCTCAGTGCGTAGTCGTGAGTCACACCGTGAGTACGTACGATGATCTTAGGTAGGTTTAGACCTAGCTCTTCGTGCTGCTCAACTTCGAAGCTGTATTGGCTTGCGCCTACTTCTTTTGCGTTTAGCTGTTCAACTAGCTGTTTTGTCCACGCTTCTACTGCTGCTGCATCGTGACATTGCTCCGCCGTTAGACGCGGCGTGTAGATTAGCTCATGAACTAGTGCGCTTGGGTAACGACGGCTCATGCGATCCGCCAGTTTGATACCTGCGTTGTATTGCTGAACTAGCTTCTCTAGCGCTTCGCCTGCCAATGCTGGCGCTTCTGCGTTTACATGTAGCGATGCGTTATCAAGTGCCAAAGCAACTTGGTATTGGTTCATCGCGTCTTCGTCTTTGATGTACTGCTCTTGCTTACCTTTCTTCACTTTGTAAAGCGGTGGCTGAGCGATGTACACGTAGCCACGCTCGATAAGCTCTGGCATTTGACGGTAGAAGAAGGTCAACAGTAGCGTACGGATGTGCGAACCATCGACGTCAGCATCGGTCATGATGATGATGTTGTGGTAACGCAGTTTGTCCGGGTTGTACTCGTCACGACCGATACCACAGCCTAGTGCCGTGATCAGCGTTGCTACTTCTTGAGAAGAAAGCATCTTGTCGAAACGCGCTTTTTCTACGTTAAGAATCTTACCTTTTAACGGTAGGATTGCTTGGTTCTTACGGTTACGGCCTTGTTTTGCGGAGCCGCCTGCCGAATCACCCTCCACTATGTATAGTTCAGAGAGTGCTGGATCTTTTTCCTGACAGTCTGCAAGTTTGCCTGGCAGACCAGCTAGGTCTAGTGCGCCTTTACGACGAGTCATTTCACGAGCTTTACGCGCCGCTTCACGAGCACGAGCTGCATCGATGATTTTCGAACAAACCATCTTCGCTTCTGCCGGGTTCTCAATTAGGAACTCAGACAGTTTCTCACCCATTGCTGATTCAACCGCTGACTTCACTTCAGAAGAAACCAGTTTGTCTTTAGTTTGGCTTGAGAACTTAGGATCAGGCACTTTAACCGAAACAACCGCAGTTAGACCTTCACGCGCGTCATCACCAGACGTTGCTGTTTTCGCTTTCTTAGAGAAGCCTTCTTTGTCCATGAAAGAGTTCAGTGTACGCGTTAGCGCTGCACGGAAACCGGCAAGGTGAGTACCACCGTCGCGTTGTGGGATGTTGTTAGTGAAACAGTAGATGTTCTCTTGGAAACCGTCATTCCACTGCATCGCCACTTCTACCGAGATACCATCTTCGCGCTCAAAGTCGAAGTGGAAGATTTTCTCGATGATTGGTGTTTTGTTGGTGTTTAGGTGCTCAACAAACGCTTGGATACCACCTTCAAACATGAAGTGGTCGCTCTTGTCTGCTTCACGCTCATCAACCAGTTTGATTGAAACACCAGAGTTCAGGAAAGAAAGTTCACGTAGACGCTTCGCTAGGATGTCGTAGTGAAATTCTGTGTTCGAGAATGTTTCTGCACTTGGCCAGAAACGGATTTGTGTACCAGTTTGGTCAGTATCACCAATTACTGCTAGTGGCGCTTGAGGCTCACCATGATGGTAAGTTTGCGTATGGATATGACCGCCGCGGTGGATAGTCAGAACCACTTTCTCAGACAGTGCGTTTACTACTGAAACACCTACGCCGTGTAGACCGCCTGATACTTTGTATGAGTTATCATCGAACTTACCACCAGCGTGAAGTACCGTCATGATAACTTCTGCAGCAGATACTTTTTCTTCTGGGTGCATTTCTGTTGGAATGCCACGACCATCATCCGTAACTGAAACCGAGTTGTCCTCATGAATTGTCACAACGATGTCTTTACAGTGACCTGCCAACGCTTCATCAATTGAGTTATCCACCACCTCGAAGACCATGTGGTGAAGACCAGTGCCGTCGTCCGTGTCGCCGATGTACATACCTGGACGCTTACGTACCGCATCCAGACCCTTCAGTACCTTAATACTCGATGAATCGTAATTTTCAGACATGAGTTTCTCTCTTCTAGTTTGACTCTATCCTGCCATGTTCCACATGAAACAATTTGCCCGTATCGTCCAACATATCGGCGATTTGGCTTTCAGTGATAGAGCTTACAAATACTTGTGCGCCCGTCTCTTTCAAGCAGTCAGCAAGACGCTTGCGACGTTGGCTGTCTAATTCCGACGCAAAGTCGTCAATTAGGTAAATACATTGTTTGCCGGTCATTTCGGTAAGGTGTTGCCCCTGCGCGACACGCAAAGCACACACCATGAGTTTTAATTGACCGCGTGACAAAACGTCTTCAACTGGCGTTCCGTTCACTTTAATGCGCAAATCAGCTTTATTTGGACCACTAAAGGTGTAACCCAATGACTGATCACGCTCGAAATTCTTTTCTAGTATCTCATGATAAGGGGTGTCTTTGTCCCAACCACGATAATACTTTAATTGGATCTCAAATTCTGGCAAAAACGTCTGACAGATGGTTTCTGCTACGGTTTTCATCTGTTCGATGTACAGCGCTCGCCATTGACTGATGTTTTCAGCCAAACGCGCCATCTCTTGATCCCAATAACTGAGTTCGCGATAACTTCTGGCGGTTTTAAGCAGTGCATTACGTTGCTTGTTAAGACGCTTGAAACGTCCCCATGCATCATAGAAAGCGGGCTCGGTATGAAACACTCCCCAGTCGATGAATGCACGACGATGTTTTGGACCATCCGTTAGTAGATCAAACCCTTCCGGATGTATCAACTGCAAAGGCAAAACTTGTGCAAGTTGCGCCAGTTTTTGTCCAGATTGACCGCCTATTTTAACCTCTGTTGAGCCATCACGCTGCTTATTAATGCCGATAGGTAGCTCAAATTGATCCGAGTTCAAAAAACGACCATGAACAAACAGTTCGTCACACTCATTTTGGATAACTCGACCCGTCAGCGAACTCTTGAAAGAGCGTCCGTGTCCGAGCAAGTAAATTGCTTCTAGAACACTGGTTTTACCGCTGCCGTTCGGCCCAATAAGAAAGTTAAAGCCTGCTGATAGGTCAATATCACAGGCTTTAATGTTTCGAAACTGCTGAATGATGAGGCGAGAAAGTGGCATTCAGATGGCTTATAGACGTATTGGCATCACCACGTACATTGCACTGTCGTCATCTGCGTTTTCAATCAACGCACTGGCGTTGGCATCCGACATCGACACACGCACGTTGTCGCAACGCAGGGTATTAAGTACATCAAGCACGTAGCTTACGTTGAAGCCGATCTCGATAGCGTCACCTTCAAAGGTCACGTCGAGCATTTCTTCCGCTTCTTCTTGCTCTGGGTTGTTAGCGGTAATGCGCATTTCACTGCCCGCAAGATTTACACGAACACCACGGAATTTTTCGTTAGAAAGAATCGCAGCGCGTGAGAAAGCCTGACGCAGTTCATCACAACCGGTTTCCAACGTTTTGTTGGTACTTTGTGGCAATACGCGGCGATAGTCAGGGAAACGACCATCAACCAGCTTAGAAGTGAAGATAAAGTTGTTCACTTCTGCACGCACGTTTGAGCTACCGATTTGTAGCACAACAGGTTGCTCTGGTGCGTCCATCAGTTTAACCAACTCTTGTACACCTTTACGTGGCACGATGATTTGCTTCTGCGCAAAATCCGCACCGAGCTGAGTTTGAGATACCGCCATACGGTGACCGTCAGTAGCTACGCTGCGTAGCGTCGTACCATCGATTTCAAACAACATGCCGTTTAGGTAGTAACGAACGTCTTGGTTCGCCATTGAGAATTGCGTTTTTTCGATCAGCGTACGCAGATCAGACTGAGTCAGTGATACTTCCACTTCACTCTGCCAATCTTCGATGTTCGGGAAATCGTTCGCTGGAAGTGTTGCCAATGAGAAACGGCTACGGCCAGAACGAACTTGCACGCGATCGCCTTCTAGTACGAAGGTGATGATAGAGTCATCCGGCAGACCACGGCAGATATCAAGAAACTTACGAGAAGGAACGGTAATGCTGCCCGCTTCGAAATCCCCTTCTAGAGTCACTTTGCTCACCAATTCCACTTCCAAATCGGTCGCGGTCATGGATAACACGTTCTCTTCTACTTTAAGCAGTAGGTTACCCAGAATTGGTAGGGTTGGTCGGCCACCTAGTGCGCCCGAAACCTGTTGTAGCGGTTTGATTAAATGACTACGTTCAATGGTAAATTTCATGCTTGGCTCTTTACGCTGTCAGCTCAATTAATGATTTGCTTAGAATACTGTCATTCTAACCGATTACGAAGACAGGGTGCGAATCAAGTTAGAGTAATCTTCTTTAATATCGTGGCTCTCTTCACGCAGCTGCTCAATCTTGCGACATGCATGCAGTACCGTGGTGTGGTCACGACCACCAAACGCATCGCCAATTTCTGGTAAGCTGTGATTGGTCAACTCTTTTGCCAACGCCATCGCCAACTGACGAGGACGAGCAACCGAGCGAGAGCGACGTTTAGATAGTAGGTCAGCAACCTTAATCTTGTAATATTCAGCGACCGTCTTTTGAATGTTATCGATCGTCACCAACTTCTCTTGCAGAGCAAGCAAATCGCGCAGCGCTTCACGAACAAAATCAATCGTAATTGGGCGGCCAGTAAAGTTTGCGTTTGCGATTACGCGGTTCAGTGCACCTTCCAGTTCACGAACGTTAGAGCGTAGACGCTTAGCAATAAAGAACGCCACTTCATCCGCTAAGTGGATTTGGTGGTCTTCGGCTTTCTTCATCAAGATCGCCACACGAGTTTCTAACTCAGGCGGCTCGATCGCGACGGTTAGACCCCAACCGAAACGTGATTTCAGACGATCTTCTACGCCGCTGATCTCTTTTGGATAACGGTCAGATGTCAGGATGATCTGTTGGTTACCTTCTAATAGTGCATTAAAGGTATGGAAGAATTCTTCTTGTGAGCGCTCTTTATTAGCAAAGAATTGGATGTCATCGATAAGTAGCGCATCAACACTGCGGTAGTAGCGTTTGAACTCTTCAATCGCGTTGTTTTGCAGTGCTTTCACCATATCTTGCACAAAACGCTCAGAGTGCATGTACACCACTTTTGCGTTTGGATTGTTATCCACAATCGCGTTACCTACCGCGTGCAAAAGGTGGGTTTTACCCAAACCTGTACCACCGTATAAGAACAGTGGGTTATAGGCTGCGCCTGGGTTATCCGAAACTTGACGAGCAGCAGCAAGACCCAATTGGTTCGACTTACCTTCTACGAAGTTGTTGAACTTGTGTTTTGGGTTCACGTTTGAACGGTGGTTGATATCAGCGATCGCTTGCGCGTCGTCATCCCACGTTTTATGCACAGGCTTACGTGCTTGCAGTTGAGCAGGCGCTGAAGATTCTGCAGCCACGTCTGCCGGCGTACGTGTCGGTGCCGGTTTTGGTGCTGCAACTGGGCGACTGCCCACTTCAAAGCGCAGGCTAGGTACGTCGTTACCACAGTATTCTTGCAGTAAACGATTGATGCTGTTCAGGTACTTGTCGCGAACCCAATCCAACACGAAGCGGTTAGGTGCGAACAGAGTGAGAGTATTGTCATTGAGCTCCGCTTGTAACGGACGAACCCACATGCTGAATTCTGTAGCTGGTAGCTCTTCTTGAAGCTGCTGCAAACATTGCAACCAAAGCGAAGATGACACGGTGCCCCCACTGAGTATTTGAATTATCGGAAAAGACTGGCAATTTTACCTGTTGATAACCAAGATCGCCAGCAATTGATCGACGATCCAGTGAATAAGATCTAAGTTATTCACAATATTTTCGCTCAACTTAGAGAGATCAACACATCTTGCCCCAAAATTGCCCACACAACGATCCACATTTGGGCAAAATAGGCCAGATCGAGTAATTGGTGATAACTCTGTGTATGAATTTCCGTTCACTGATATTTTTCGATCGTCATTTCTGCTCTTTCCGATCGTTTTTTCATCATTTATCCCTATATCTTGGCTACTATCTATACCAAATAAGATCTTATTACTCTGAGGTCTAGGTTATTGCACTTGGTTATTTCTTTAATTGAGCTAACTGACAGTAGTATTTCCAACCATAAAAGTATGGAGATGTATTATGAAAAACTGGATTAAGGTTGCCGTTGCAGCCATCGCTTTGTCTGCTGCGACCGTTCAAGCGGCTACTGAAGTAAAAGTAGGCATGTCTGGCCGCTACTTCCCATTCACCTTTGTGAAGCAAGATAAATTGCAAGGCTTTGAAGTGGATATGTGGGATGAGATCGGTAAACGTAACGATTACAAGATCGAATACGTCACAGCGAACTTTTCTGGTTTATTTGGCCTACTAGAAACGGGCCGTATTGATACCATCTCGAACCAGATCACCATGACAGATGCGCGTAAAGCGAAATACCTATTTGCTGACCCATACGTAGTAGACGGTGCGCAAATTACCGTTCGTAAAGGCAACGACAGCATCCAAGGTGTCGAAGATCTAGCAGGCAAAACCGTTGCAGTTAACCTAGGCTCTAACTTTGAGCAGTTGCTTCGCAGCTACGACAAAGACGGTAAGATCAACATCAAGACTTACGATACCGGTATTGAACATGATGTAGCGCTGGGTCGTGCTGATGCCTTCATCATGGACCGTTTGTCTGCTCTAGAACTGATTAAGAAAACCGGTCTACCGCTGCAACTTGCGGGCGAACCATTTGAAACGATTCAAAACGCTTGGCCATTCGTGGATAACGAAAAGGGTCGCAAACTCCAGGCGGAAGTGAATAAAGCACTAGCAGAAATGCGCGCAGACGGAACAGTAGAGAAGATTTCTGTGAAATGGTTTGGTGCCGACATCACTAAGTAAAACTTCTCTTCTTTTAGGACGCAGAGCTTTATCTCGCGTCCTTTTTTAACTCAATGACAAGGTGGAACTTCGTATTCCACCTTTTCTTTTCTCAAGGTAAGTCGTATGGGATTTGATTTTAATTACATGTTGGAACTGTTGCCGATACTGCTCAAGTATCTTGGCACAACCATGGAAATGGCCACATGGGGATTGGTCTTTTCACTGATTCTAGCCGTCATTTTAGCGAACATTCGCGTATTTAAGCTGCCAGTTCTCGATCAATTGAGCCAACTTTATATCAGTTTCTTCCGTGGTACCCCACTTCTAGTACAACTGTTTTTGCTTTACTACGGCTTACCGCAAATCTTCCCGTTCATGGTGGGCATTGATGCCTTTTCAGCGGCAGTGATTGGTTTGACATTGCACTTTGCCGCCTACATGGCAGAGAGCATTCGTGCCGCTATCATTGGTATTGATCGCAGTCAAATGGAAGCGAGCTTGTCAGTGGGGATGACAACACCTCAAGCGATGCGTCGGGTTATTTTGCCACAAGCAACGCGAGTCGCACTGCCTTCATTGATGAACTACTTCATCGATATGATTAAGTCCACTTCCCTCGCCTTCACGTTGGGTGTGGCTGAAATTATGGCTAAAGCGCAAATGGAAGCCTCTTCTAGCTTCCGCTTCTTCGAAGCTTTCCTTGCCGTCGCTCTTATTTACTGGGGTGTGGTGGTGATTCTGACTCGAGTACAAATTTGGGCAGAGGCAAAATTGAATAAGGCGTACGTACGATGATCAAATTAGAAAATATCCACAAACGCTTTGGCGAAACAGAAGTCCTCAAAGGTATTGATCTCGATATCAAACAAGGTGAGATCATCGTTATTATTGGCTCAAGTGGTACGGGTAAATCGACCCTATTGCGCACCGTTAACTTCTTAGAGCAAGCGGATGAAGGTCGCATTACCATCGATGACATCTCCGTAGATACACAAAAACATACCAAAGCCGAAGTATTGGCTCTACGCCGCCGAACTGGGTTTGTTTTTCAAAACTATGCCCTATTTACTCATATGAACGCGCGTCAGAACATCGCAGAAGGCTTGATCACGGTACGCGGTTGGAAAAAAGAAGACGCTCTCAAGCGTGCTCAAGAAATTCTGGATGACATAGGTCTTGGCGATAAAGGAGAAAGTTATCCAGCGGCTCTGTCTGGTGGACAACAACAACGTGTTGGTATCGGCCGAGCGATGGCGCTACAACCGGAACTGCTGCTTTTTGATGAGCCAACGTCTGCGCTGGATCCGGAATGGGTCGGAGAAGTTCTCTCATTAATGAAGAAGTTAGCTAATCAACATCAGACCATGTTGGTGGTTACACACGAGATGCAATTTGCCAAAGAAGTGGCGGATAGAGTGATCTTTATGGCCGAAGGCAACATTGTTGAACAAGGTTCTCCACAAGATATCTTCGATAATCCACAAGATCTTCGTTTGAAAAAATTCCTTAACCAAGTTGGAATAGAGTAAAGATCAAGCATCAAGATCAATCGATCCTTGAGATTTTACTCACACTACGTATAATCGCCCGGCCGGAATTTCGTACTCATGAGTCATTGACACATTATGTGAGTGTGATTACAATTCCGCCTCTTTGTTGAGAGGCGTCGGTTGTTCTTCTTTAATAAAGAGCTTCTTTATATAAAGAAAGCAAAATGCCCACGCCGGGTTTAACAAGAACCTAAAACTACTGATCAGTAAAGGTAATTATCATGAAACGCACTTTTCAACCTACAGTTCTAAAGCGCAAGCGTACTCACGGCTTCCGTGCTCGCATGGCAACTAAGAACGGTCGTAAAGTTATCAACGCACGTCGTGCAAAAGGCCGTGCGCGCCTATCAAAATAATCGCTAGTTTATTTTGAACACGTACGCGTTTAATCGGGAGTTACGCTTGTTAACTCCCGAGCATTATCAAAACGTCTTCCAGCAAGCTCATCGAGCTGGCTCGCCTCATTTCACCATCATTGCTCGCAATAACAAACTTTCTCACCCACGATTAGGTTTAGCTGTTCCGAAAAAGCAAATCAAAACTGCTGTCGGTCGTAACCGTTTTAAGCGTTTGGCTCGTGAAAGCTTTCGTAACAATCAACATCAGCTTCCAAATAAAGATTTTGTTGTGATCGCGAAGAAAAGCGCGCAAGATTTAAGCAATGAGGAATTATTTAAGTTGTTTGATAAGCTATGGCATCGCCTGTCTCGCCCTTCACGTGGATAGCCATTGGGCTCGTTAATCTTTATCGCTGGTTTATCAGCCCTCTGATTGGTCCTCGCTGCCGGTTCACACCAACTTGTTCCACTTACGCGCTAGAAGCTTTGAGAGCTCACGGTTTTGTAAAAGGATGTTGGTTATCAGGCAAACGTCTATTAAAATGCCACCCTTTGAATGAAGGGGGGTATGACCCCGTTCCACCAGTCCAAAAACAAGACAGAGATAACTAACGATGGATTCTCAACGTAATATCCTGCTCATTGCTCTGGCACTGGTTTCTTTCTTGCTGTTCCAACAGTGGCAAGTCGCAAAGAACCCAGCACCTCAAGCAGTTGAACAGGCTCAATCAAGCAGTACTCTACCTGCACCATCTTTTGCTGACGAGCTAGACCCAGTTCCTGGTCAACAGCAAGCTTCTGCAAAAACTATCACAGTAACGACTGATGTTTTAACTCTGTCGATCGACACCGTTGGTGGCGATGTGGTACATGCCGACCTAAACAAATACTCTGCTGAACTTGATTCATCAGACCCATTCGTTCTGCTAAAAGACACTAAAGGTCACCAGTTCATCGCGCAAAGCGGTCTAGTGGGCCCTCAAGGTATCGACCTAAGCAGCACTAACCGTCCTCACTACCACGTGAGCGCAGACAGCTTTACTCTAGCTGACGGTCAAGACGAACTACGCGTTCCAATGACATTCACTGCGAACGGTATCGAATACATCAAGACTTACGTATTCAAACGTGGCAGCTACGCGCTAAACGTAGAATACGATGTCGTGAACAACTCTGGTAACAACGCGACATTTGGTATGTACGCTCACTTGCGTCAAAACCTAATGGACGCTGGTGGTAGCATCACAATGCCTACTTACCGCGGCGGTGCTTACTCAACAGAAGACGTTCGCTACAAGAAATACAGCTTTGAAGATATGCAGGATCGTAACCTGTCTATCAACCTAGCAGATGGCCAAGGTTGGGCAGCAATGATCCAACACTACTTCGCTGCAGCTTGGATCCCACGCAACGAACCAGGTACTAACCTGTACACTCGCGTAATTGGTAACCTAGGCGATATCGGCGTACGTATGCCAAACAAAACTATCGCAACGGGTGACCAAGCGAAGTTTGAAGCAACACTATGGGTTGGTCCTAAGCTACAAAACGAAATGGCAGCTGTGGCACCAAACCTAGACCTAGTAGTGGACTACGGCTGGCTATGGTTCATCGCTAAACCACTGCACTCACTGCTTGCTTTCATCCAAAGCTTTGTGGGTAACTGGGGTGTGGCAATCATCTGTTTGACCTTCATCGTTCGTGGTGCAATGTACCCACTAACGAAAGCGCAATACACGTCTATGGCGAAAATGCGCATGCTACAGCCTAAGCTGCAAGCAATGCGTGAGCGCATCGGTGATGACCGTCAGCGCATGAGCCAAGAGATGATGGAACTGTACAAGAAAGAGAAAGTGAACCCACTGGGTGGCTGTCTACCTCTTATCCTACAGATGCCTATCTTCATCGCGCTTTACTGGGCACTAATGGAATCGGTTGAGCTACGTCACTCTCCATTCTTCGGCTGGATTCACGACCTTTCAGCGCAGGACCCTTACTACATCCTGCCTCTACTGATGGGTGCGTCAATGTTCCTAATCCAGAAGATGAGCCCAACAACAGTAACGGATCCAATGCAGCAGAAGATCATGACCTTTATGCCGGTTATGTTTACCTTCTTCTTCTTGTTCTTCCCATCAGGCCTAGTTCTATACTGGTTGGTGTCGAACATCGTTACGCTTATCCAGCAAACTTTGATTTACAAAGCGCTGGAGAAAAAAGGCTTACACACTAAGTAACCTTGATAGAAAAGCATAAGAAAGGCGGCCAAAAGGTCGCCTTTTTGTTTTTGGCTGATTACAATTCAGCTAATTAATTGGTTCTGGCTCCCTAGGGGTGTAACCCTATAGCCCAGCTCAAAAGGCAAGATTATGACTACAGATACGATTGTCGCTCAGGCTACCGCACCAGGTCGTGGTGGTGTCGGCATTATTCGTGTTTCTGGCCCTAAGGCCAATCAAGTGGCGCTAGAAGTCACAGGTAAGACGCTAAAGCCTCGCTACGCAGAGTATCTGCCATTCCAAGCGGAAGACGGCACAGTGCTAGACCAAGGCATTGCCCTGTACTTCCCTAACCCACACTCGTTTACAGGCGAAGACGTACTTGAACTGCAAGGTCATGGTGGCCCTGTTGTAATGGATATGCTGATTAAGCGTATCTTGGGTATTGACGGTGTGCGTGCCGCTCGACCTGGTGAGTTCTCAGAGCGCGCTTTCCTAAACGACAAGATGGACCTCACTCAAGCAGAAGCGATTGCCGACCTGATTGATGCCAGCTCGGAAGAAGCAGCAAAATCAGCACTGCAATCACTGCAAGGCCAGTTCTCACAACGCATCCAAACGCTGGTGGAATCGCTGATCCACTTACGTATCTACGTGGAAGCGGCAATTGACTTCCCAGAAGAAGAAATCGACTTTTTGGCCGATGGTAAAGTGTCTGGTGACCTACAAGCGATCATCGATAACCTTGATGCAGTACGTAAAGAAGCCAACCAAGGCGCGATCATGCGTGAAGGCATGAAAGTTGTGATTGCTGGCCGTCCTAATGCGGGTAAATCTAGCCTTCTGAATGCCCTATCTGGCAAAGAATCCGCTATCGTTACCGATATCGCCGGTACCACTCGTGACGTATTGCGTGAACACATCCATATTGATGGTATGCCTTTGCACATCATCGATACCGCTGGTCTGCGTGATGCTTCTGATGAAGTAGAGAAAATCGGTATCGAGCGTGCATGGGATGAAATCGCCCAAGCAGACCGTGTTCTGTTTATGGTAGATGGCACCACAACCGAGGCAACGGATCCAAAAGACATTTGGCCAGACTTCGTTGATCGCTTGCCAAACAGTATTGGCATGACGGTGATCCGCAACAAAGCGGATCAAACGGGCGAAGATATGGGGATCTGCCATGTAAATGATCCGACACTGATTCGCCTCTCAGCAAAAACAGGCGCAGGTGTGGATGCTTTGCGTACTCACTTAAAAGAGTGCATGGGCTTCTCAGGCAATACCGAAGGCGGCTTTATGGCTCGTCGTCGTCACCTAGATGCGCTAGAACGTGCTGCTCAGCATCTTCAAATCGGCCAAGAACAGCTTGAAGGCTATATGGCGGGGGAAATCTTGGCAGAAGAGCTGCGTATTACTCAGCAACACTTGAATGAGATTACTGGCGAGTTCAGCTCTGATGACCTTCTCGGCAGAATCTTCTCCTCATTCTGTATCGGTAAATAATCAAAACGCGCGGTGTTAAGCATAAGTTTAACGCCGCGTTTCTTTTTGTACTTACGCACGGTGGTTACCCAAGGCGTGAGTATGGCTCAATAAAGGAAGACACATGATCCACATTATTACAGGCAGTACGTTAGGTGGCGCAGAATACGTAGGTGATCACCTGAGTGATCTGCTCAATGAAAACGGTTTAGAAACGACGATCCACAACCAACCAGAATTGTCATCGATCGAGAACCAAGGCACTTGGCTAGTGATCACTTCAACTCACGGCGCGGGCGAATACCCAGATAATATCCAACCTTTTATTGCTGCGTTACAAAACACACCACCTAAAATGGCCGATGTGAAGTTCGCAGTGATTGCGATTGGAGATTCAAGCTACGATACATTCTGCGCTGCAGGTCAGCATGCTTATGACCTGTTAGAAGACATTGGTGCAACGCCTATCACAGACTGCTTGAAGATTGATGTACTCAGCCATGATGTACCTGAAGACGCCGCAGAGGTGTGGTTGAAGGAGAATCTGGCACGCTTTACCGCTTAATACCTCTCTTACAGAGTCGCATCGCGGCTCTGTTTCTCCTCTTTGTGAATAACTTCCTACAAAACTTTTTGTTCAACCGCTCAAAAAACAGCCAAACTCGCTGTGGATAAGTAAGGTAAGATCCGGTGACTTTCCTTTAGTTATCCCAATAACAACTTTGATCCGTTTTACCCCCTGTGTATAACCCCGCATTTTGATCTCAGGAAATCCTCGATCTGATCAAGTCATGATCACAAGATATGATCCAAAGAAGATCCATGATCTTGTTGATCATTTTCTAGTTATCCACAGAAACGGTCGATCCTAATAATAGATCCAATAAAAGATCATATATATAGATCTTATATATATAGTCTTAGGGACTAAAATTTGAAAAGCGAGAAAACGATTCTCTCTCACAGAGAAAAAAGGTAAAATACCGCTCTTTTTTATCTGTCCATTAAATCCTTTGAATACCTGAGGTCAGTTCATGCTTTATCACGAAAACTTTGACGTCATTGTTGTCGGTGGCGGACACGCAGGAACGGAAGCCGCGCTCGCATCTGCACGCACAGGACAAAAAACACTCCTTCTTACCCATAACATCGATACATTAGGCCAGATGTCATGTAATCCGGCGATTGGTGGTATCGGTAAAGGTCACTTAGTAAAAGAAGTGGATGCTATGGGCGGTCTGATGGCAGAAGCCATTGACCATGCGGGTATTCAATTCCGAACGCTAAATGCCTCTAAAGGTCCAGCAGTTCGTGCAACTCGCGCGCAGGCTGACCGTGCATTGTACAAGGCGTACGTACGCAACGCGCTAGAAAACGCACCAAACCTAACTCTGTTCCAACAATCGGTTGATGATCTGATTGTGGACCAAGATCGTGTGGTTGGCGTTGTGACTCAAATGGGTCTGAAATTCCATGCAAAAGCTGTGGTTTTAACCGTAGGTACTTTCCTTGGCGGTAAGATCCACATTGGTATGGAAAGCTCTTCAGGTGGTCGCGCTGGGGATCCACCATCGATCGCATTGGCGGATCGATTACGTGAACTCCCATTCCGTGTGGATCGTCTGAAAACGGGTACACCACCACGTATCGATGCTCGCAGTGTCGATTTCTCTGTGTTAGAAGCACAGCACGGTGACAACCCAACACCAGTATTCTCATTCATGGGGAAACGTGAGCATCAGCCGCGCCAAATCCCATGTTTTATTACTCACACCAATGAGCAAACTCATGATGTGATCCGCAATAACCTTGATCGCAGCCCAATGTACGCAGGCGTGATCGAAGGTATTGGTCCGCGCTACTGCCCGTCTATCGAAGACAAAGTGATGCGTTTTGCGGATAAAAACAGTCATCAAATCTTCATTGAGCCAGAAGGCCTAACCACGCACGAGTTATACCCGAATGGTATTTCCACCAGCTTGCCGTTTGACGTGCAAGTACAAATCGTTCGTTCAATGAAAGGTTTTGAAAACGCACACATCGTTCGCCCAGGTTACGCGATTGAGTACGATTTCTTCGACCCACGTGATTTGAAGCAAACTTACGAGACCAAGTTCATCAGCGGTCTGTTCTTTGCGGGTCAAATCAACGGTACGACTGGCTACGAAGAAGCTGCTGCACAAGGTTTGATGGCTGGCTTGAACGCAAGTTTGCACAGTCAAGGCAAAGAAGGTTGGAGCCCACGCCGTGACCAAGCTTACATGGGTGTATTGATTGACGACTTGTCGACCATGGGTACCAAAGAACCGTACCGCATGTTCACATCTCGTGCGGAATACCGTCTGTTACTTCGTGAAGATAACGCCGATCTACGTTTGACGGAAAAAGCGCGTGAACTTGGTTTGATTGATGATGTGCGTTGGGCACGATTCAACGAAAAAATCGAGAACATGGAAACCGAGCGTCAACGTCTGAAATCGACGTGGATGAACCCAAATTCTGCAGGTATCGATGAGCTGAACAAGCTATTGAAAACACCAATGGCACGTGAAGCAAGCGGTGAAGATCTTCTTCGTCGTCCTGAGATCTCATACTCACAATTGACGCAATTGGATGCTTTTGCTCCTGCTCTCGAAGATCAACAAGCGTCAGAGCAAGTTGAAATTCAAGTCAAGTACGATGGTTACATCAAGCGTCAGCAAGAAGAGATCGAAAAATCACTGCGCCATGAGCACACTAAGCTCCCTGCGGACTTGGATTACAAAGACGTGAAAGGTCTGTCCAACGAAGTAGTCGCTAAGCTGACGGAAGCGAAGCCAGAAAGCATCGGTATTGCATCACGTATTTCTGGTATCACGCCGGCTGCGATTTCGATTCTGCTTGTTCACCTGAAGAAGCACGGTTTGCTGAAAAAAGGTGAGGAAGAGTAATGAGCGCTTTACGCACAAGATTGGATGCTCTGATCGCCCAAACTGATTTGGAAGTGTCTGAAAAACAACGCGAGCAGTTAGTCGGTTACGTCGAGCTGCTCGACAAGTGGAACAAAGCATACAACCTGACGTCGGTTCGTGACCCACTTGAGATGCTAGTGAAACATATCCTTGATAGCATCGTCGTTAGCACTCACTTACCAGGTGAGCGTTTTATCGATGTTGGCACAGGACCAGGTTTGCCAGGTATTCCACTGGCAATCATGAATCCAGAGAAGACCTTCTTCTTGCTCGATAGCCTTGGCAAACGCATCCGCTTTATCAAGCAAGTTGTGCACACGCTAGGGCTGAAAAATGTGACGGCAATTCAAAGTCGCGTCGAAGAATTCCAGCCAGAAGAAAAATTTGATGGCGTTTTGAGTCGAGCTTTTGCTTCAATGACGGACATGGTGGAATGGTGTCATCATCTGCCTAAACAAGATTCTGGGGTGTTCTTGGCTTTGAAAGGTCTTCACCCTAAAGATGAAATAGATCTGCTTCCTGAATGGTGTAGTGTGACGGAGATCATATCTTTAGCTGTTCCTGAGTTGGAAGGTGATCGTCATCTAGTAATCTTATCGCGCAAGGAAAATTAGCGAGGTAATCGTGGGTAAAATTGTAGCAATCGCCAACCAGAAAGGTGGGGTCGGCAAAACAACAACGTGCATTAACTTAGCAGCTTCGATGGCGGCAACAAAGCGCAAGGTTTTGGTGATCGATCTCGACCCTCAAGGCAATGCTACGATGGCCAGTGGCGTCGACAAGTACATGGTTGACGCGACGGCGTATGATCTTCTGGTTGAAGATACCCCGTTTGATCAAGTGGTTTGTACTGAAACCACAGGGAAATACGATCTGATTGCAGCGAACGGCGACGTCACTGCTGCAGAAATCAAACTGATGGAAGTATTCGCGCGCGAGGTGCGTCTGAAAAACGCCCTTGCGTCAGTTCGCGATAACTATGATTTCATCTTTATTGATTGTCCTCCTTCTCTAAACCTTCTTACAATCAATGCTATGGCCGCAGCCGACTCTGTGCTGGTGCCGATGCAATGTGAATACTTTGCGTTAGAAGGTTTAACTGCGCTTATGGATACAATCAGCAAGTTAGCGGCCGTGGTCAATGAAAACCTCAAAATCGAAGGTTTACTGCGTACCATGTACGATCCACGTAACCGCCTGTCTAATGAAGTATCCGATCAACTTAAAAAACACTTTGGTAGTAAAGTTTACCGTACTGTGATCCCACGTAATGTGCGTTTGGCCGAAGCGCCGAGCCACGGTAAACCTGCAATGTACTATGACAAGTACTCTGCGGGCGCCAAAGCGTATCTTGCTTTAGCGGGCGAAATGCTCCGCCGTGAAGAAATCCCAGTTTAACTCTCTAACCTAAGGAATTCCTCCTATGTCTAAGCGTGGTCTAGGAAAAGGACTGGATGCGTTGTTGTCGACCAGTTCGTTGGCTCG
Organism: Vibrio sp. LB10LO1; assembly: GCF_010092875.1. NCBI lineage: Bacteria > Pseudomonadati > Pseudomonadota > Gammaproteobacteria > Vibrionales > Vibrionaceae > Vibrio > Vibrio sp. LB10LO1. Next base: position 46,304 of record NZ_JAADJW010000024.1, on the reverse strand, counting down.
TGAAAAACAGCATATTGCATCGCACAGCCAAGCATTGTCGGCAGACGGTGAACTGACTGATTTGGCGATTGGTCAATTGCAGCCTGGTGTTTACCAACCGCGTAAAGATATGGCGCCAGAAGCGCTAGAGGAGCTCGCAGCTTCAATTCAATCGCAAGGCATCATTCAGCCAATCGTGGTTCGCCAAGTGGCGAGTGGCCAGTTTGAAATCATCGCTGGTGAACGCCGTTGGCGCGCAGCAAAACAAGCCGGTCTAAAACGAGTACCTTGTTTGGTGAAAAAGGTCGAAGACCGTGCCGCTATTGCGATGGCGCTTATCGAGAACATTCAACGTGAAGATTTGAATGTGATTGAAGAAGCTCAAGCGCTTGAGCGTCTACAGGATGAATTCACGCTAACGCATCAGCAAGTGGCCGATGTGATTGGCAAATCAAGAACCACTGTTAGTAACCTATTACGTCTAAATCAGTTAGAAATTGATGTAAAAGGTCTGGTTGCAGACAAAAAATTAGAAATGGGTCATGCTCGAGCTCTGTTAGCCTTGGAAGGCGAGCAGCAGGTTGAAGTGGCTCAGCAAGTGGCTAAGAAGCAAATGACCGTTCGCCAAACCGAACAGTTAGTAAAAAAGTGCTTAGCCCCACAAAATGAGCAAAAAGCTCAACAAGAAGATACCGAAGCGGAGCAAATGTCGCATAAATTGAGTCAACTGCTTGATGCTAAGGTTTCTTTGGTCCGTTCTGCAAACGGCAAAGCGAAAGTGACGATAAGTCTTGATGAGCCTCACAAATTGGATCAACTGATTGCCAAGCTAGAGGCCTAAATGAGATAATTGATTTAGGTCAATTAATTAAAATAATCGAATTTTGTGTGAAAGTTGTCGGATTGTAAACAAAACTGTAAGTTTTTGATGCAATATAATTGCATTCAATTGTTCGCACCGTATAATTTTCGCCAATTTCCCTGCACAGAGAGTTTAGTGCAAAGTGGATATTACTAGAGGTACGAATACATGGTAGCTGCGTTAGCTAGACCAGGACGAGAGCTCGCAAAGCAATTGTTAATGATCCAGTCTGGCGCGGTTATTTTTGTGGCTGCAGGAATGGCGATAGCCGTGAATCCTGAATGGGGAATTTCAGCGCTGGTAGGTGGAGGCATCTTTGTTGTTGCCAATGCTGTCTTTGCGCTATGTGCTTTTATGTTTAGTGGGGCTCGCGCTGCCAAGCGTATCGCGGCGTCTTTCTATACAGGCGAAGTTCTGAAAATCCTCATCACGGTTGTGTTGTTCTACGTAGCCTACATGTATATGCAGGTGGAACTTGTTCCCCTCAAACTAACCTATTTGCTGGTACTAGGTATTAATATCTGTGCACCAGTGCTATTCATTAACAACAAAAAATAGGATGAGTTATGGCTGCGCCAGGTGAAGCGCTAACATCGTCCGGTTACATTGCCCACCACTTATCAAACCTATCTTTAGCTAAGTTAGGCTTGGTAGCGGATGAAGCAAGTTTCTGGAACGTACATATCGATAGCCTGTTTTTTTCTTGGTTTACTGGTTTAATCTTCCTCGGAATTTTTTACAAAGTAGCAAAGAGAACAACAGCGGGTGTACCGGGTAAGCTTCAGTGTGCTGTAGAAATGATCGTTGAATTTGTCGCGGAAAACGTCAAAGACACGTTCCATGGACGCAACCCACTGATCGCGCCTTTAGCACTGACTATCTTTTGTTGGGTATTTTTGATGAACGTGATGGACTTAGTTCCGATCGACTTCTTACCGTACCCAGCAGAGCATTGGCTAGGTATCCCTTATCTTAAGGTTGTACCGTCTGCTGATGTGAATATCACCATGGCTATGGCTCTAGGCGTTTTCGCATTGATGATCTACTACAGCATCAAAGTGAAAGGTCTAGGTGGATTCGCAAAAGAACTTGCACTACATCCATTCAATCACCCACTGATGATTCCGTTTAACCTACTGATTGAAGTGGTATCGCTACTAGCGAAGCCTCTATCACTTGGTATGCGTCTATTCGGTAACATGTTCGCGGGTGAGGTTGTATTCATTCTTTGTGCGGCAATGCTACCATGGTACTTGCAATGGATGGGTTCACTACCGTGGGCAATCTTCCATATCTTGGTTATTACGATTCAAGCCTTCGTATTTATGATGTTGACAATTGTTTACCTGTCAATGGCACACGAAGATTCTGATCATTAATTTTTTAAGCTTTTTATTTGGGCACATAAGCCAACAACTATAAATTGGAGATAGTAATGGAAACTTTACTGAGCTTTTCTGCAATCGCCGTAGGTATTATCGTCGGTCTTGCTTCTCTTGGTACAGCGATTGGTTTCGCACTACTAGGTGGTAAATTCCTAGAAGGTGCAGCACGTCAACCAGAAATGGCTCCTATGCTACAAGTTAAGATGTTCATCATCGCAGGTCTACTTGATGCGGTTCCAATGATCGGTATCGTAATCGCGCTACTATTCACATTCGCAAACCCATTCGTTGGTCAACTAGGTTAATCACCTTTAACTCGGGACGAGCTCAGGCTTGTCACTGATTAACACTAAGTCCAAATAGAGGGGTAGCTGTTGTGAACATAAACGCAACTCTGCTAGGTCAAGCAATCTCGTTCGCACTATTTGTGTGGTTCTGCATGAAGTATGTATGGCCACCGTTGATGCAAGCGATCGAAGAGCGTCAGAAGAAAATTGCTGATGGTCTTCAAGCAGCGGAACGTGCTGCAAAAGACTTGGATCTAGCACAAGCCAACGCTTCTGATCAGTTGAAAGAAGCGAAGCGCACAGCAACTGAGATCATCGATCAAGCGAACAAGCGTAAGTCTCAAATTATTGACGAAGCTCGCGAGGAAGCTCAGGCAGAACGCCAGAAAATCCTAGCGCAAGCAGAAGCAGAACTTGAAGCTGAACGCAATCGTGCACGCGATGAGCTGCGCAAACAAGTTGCTACTCTGGCTGTAGCTGGTGCTGAGAAAATCCTTGAGCGTTCTATCGATAAAGACGCTCAGAAAGATATTCTCGACAACATTACTGCAAAACTTTAAGTCTGGGGGCGCATATGTCTGATTTGACTACAATCGCACGCCCCTATGCTAAAGCAGCCTTCGACTTTGCTGTAGACAAAGACCAGTTGGACCAATGGGGCCAAATGTTGTCTTTTGCTGCTGAAGTCGCTAAAAACGAGCAAATGAACGAACTTCTAACGGGTTCGGTTTCTGCTGACAAAATGGCAGAGATTTTTGTTGCAGTTTGCGGCGAACAAGTTGATACGCACGGCCAAAACCTGATTAAGGTAATGGCTGAGAATGGTCGTCTAACGGCCCTTCCTGATGTTTGTGAACAATTCTTCCTATTGAAGAAAGAGCATGAGAAAGAAATCGATGTTGAAGTGATTTCAGCAAGCGAACTTTCTGATGAACAACTTGCAAACATTGGCAGCAAACTTGAAGTGCGTCTAGAACGCAAAGTGAAGCTGAATTGCAGTGTAGATGAGACCCTACTTGGTGGGGTTATTATTCGAGCCGGAGACCTAGTCATCGATGACTCAGCGCGTGGTCGTTTGAACCGCCTGAGCGATGCATTGCAGTCTTAATGGGGATTGGAGCATGCAACTTAATTCCACGGAAATTAGCGATCTGATCAAACAACGTATCGAATCTTTCGAAGTTGTTAGTGAAGCTCGCAACGAGGGTACTATCGTATCGGTAAGCGATGGTATCATCCGCATCCACGGCCTAGCGGACGTGATGCAAGGTGAAATGATTGAATTACCGGGTGGCCGTTATGCACTAGCACTTAACCTTGAGCGTGACTCGGTTGGTGCGGTAGTAATGGGCCCATATGCTGACCTTAAGGAAGGCATGAAAGTTACAGGTACTGGCCGCATTCTTGAAGTGCCAGTTGGTCCAGAACTTCTAGGTCGCGTAGTGAACACACTAGGTGAACCTATCGATGGTAAAGGTCCAATCGAAGCTAAATTGACTTCGCCTGTAGAAGTAATCGCACCAGGTGTAATCGACCGTAAATCGGTAGACCAACCTGTGCAAACTGGTTACAAATCAGTTGACTCAATGATCCCAATCGGTCGTGGTCAGCGTGAGCTTGTAATCGGTGACCGTCAAACTGGTAAAACAGCAATGGCGATCGATGCGATTATCAACCAGAAAGACTCTGGTATTTTCTCAATCTACGTAGCAATCGGTCAGAAAGCATCGACTATCGCTAACGTAGTTCGCAAACTAGAAGAGCACGGCGCGCTAGCTAACACTATCGTTGTTGTTGCATCTGCTTCTGAATCTGCAGCGCTACAATACCTAGCGCCATACGCAGGTTGTGCGATGGGTGAATACTTCCGCGATCGCGGTGAAGACGCACTGATTGTTTACGATGACCTATCTAAGCAAGCGGTAGCTTACCGTCAGATCTCTCTACTACTAAAACGTCCACCAGGCCGTGAGGCATTCCCAGGTGACGTATTCTACTTACACTCGCGTCTACTAGAGCGTGCAGCTCGTGTAAACGAAGAGTACGTAGAGCGTTTCACTAACGGTGAAGTGAAAGGTAAGACTGGTTCTTTGACTGCTCTTCCTATCATCGAAACTCAAGCAGGTGACGTTTCAGCATTCGTACCGACTAACGTAATCTCGATTACCGATGGTCAGATCTTCCTACAAACTGAGCTATTCAACGCGGGTGTACGCCCAGCCGTTGACCCAGGTATCTCAGTATCTCGTGTAGGTGGTTCAGCTCAGACGAAAATCATCAAGAAGCTATCTGGCGGTATCCGTACTGCACTAGCTCAGTACCGTGAACTAGCGGCATTTGCACAGTTCTCGTCTGACCTTGATGAAGCGACGAAGAAACAGCTAGACCACGGTCAAAAAGTTACAGAACTAATGAAGCAGAAGCAGTACGCTCCAATGTCTGTATTTGACCAAGCACTAGTAATCTTCGCGGCAGAGCGCGGCTATTTAGCAGATGTTGAACTAAACAAACTGCTAGATTTCGAAGCGGCTCTACTATCGTACGCTCGCGGTCAACACGCTGAATTTGCAGCTGAGATCGACAAGACGGGTGCATACAACGATGAAGTTGAAGCTCAGTTGAAGAAACTGACTGACGACTTCGTAGCAACCCAAACTTGGTAATTAGGTCGGTGGCAGTTTCTGCCACCAACTAACGGAGAGTAACGATGGCCGGCGCAAAAGAGATACGTAATAAAATCGGTAGTGTTAAAAGCACGCAGAAAATTACGAAAGCGATGGAAATGGTAGCAGCTTCAAAAATGCGTCGTTCTCAAGACGCAATGGAAGCTTCTCGTCCATACGCTGAAACAATGCGTAAAGTGATCGGTCATGTGGCTAACGCAAACCTAGAGTACCGTCATCCGTACCTAGAAGAGCGTGAAGCTAAACGTGTTGGTTACATCATCGTTTCGACAGACCGTGGTCTGTGTGGTGGTTTGAACATTAACGTGTTCAAGAAAGCCGTTACAGACATGCAATCATGGAAAGAGAAAGGTGCTGAAGTTGAGCTAGCTGTAATTGGCTCAAAAGCAACAGCTTTCTTTAGAAATGGTGGCGCAAAAGTTGCGGCACAGGTTTCTGGTCTGGGTGATAACCCAAGCCTAGAAGACCTAATCGGTTCTGTTGGCGTAATGCTTAAGAAATACGATGAAGGTGAACTGGACCGTCTATACGTAGTGTTCAACAAATTTGTGAACACTATGGTTCAGCAACCAACGATCGATCAATTGCTACCTTTGCCTAAATCGGACAGCGAAGAGATGCAGCGTGAGCACTCATGGGACTACATCTATGAGCCTGAACCAAAGCCTCTATTGGACACACTTCTAGTGCGTTACGTAGAGTCTCAGGTATACCAAGGTGTAGTAGAGAACCTTGCTTGTGAGCAAGCGGCTCGAATGATTGCGATGAAGGCTGCAACGGATAACGCAACCAACTTGATTGAAGATTTAGAACTTGTGTACAACAAAGCCCGTCAGGCTGCGATCACACAAGAACTATCAGAAATCGTTGGTGGTGCATCTGCGGTTTAAGCTTAGGTAAAACGAAATAGTTTAGAGGATTAACGATGGCTACAGGTAAGATCGTACAGATCATCGGTGCGGTAGTCGACGTAGAGTTCCCACAGAGCGAAGTACCAAGTGTATATGACGCTCTAAACGTTACGGACTCAAAAGAGCGTCTTGTTCTTGAAGTTCAACAACAGCTAGGCGGTGGCGTAGTTCGTTGTATCGTAATGGGTAGCTCTGATGGTTTACGTCGTGGCGTTGAAGTGGTTAACACTGGCGCTCCAATTTCAGTACCAGTAGGTACTAAAACTCTAGGTCGTATCATGAACGTCCTAGGTGACGCGATTGATGAGCGTGGTGAGATCGGTGCAGAAGAGGTTTACTCTATCCACCGTGAAGCACCAAGCTACGAAGAGCAATCAAACGAAACAGCACTTCTAGAAACTGGTGTTAAAGTAATCGACTTGGTTTGTCCATTCGCTAAGGGTGGTAAAATCGGTCTATTCGGTGGTGCAGGTGTAGGTAAGACCGTTAACATGATGGAGCTTATCAACAACATCGCACTTCAACACTCAGGTCTATCAGTATTTGCTGGTGTTGGTGAACGTACTCGTGAAGGTAACGATTTCTACTACGAGATGCAGGAAGCGGGCGTTGTAAACGTTGAGAATCCTGAAGAATCTAAAGTAGCGATGGTTTACGGTCAGATGAACGAGCCACCAGGCAACCGTCTACGTGTTGCACTGACTGGTCTAACAATGGCAGAACGTTTCCGTGACGAAGGTCGTGACGTACTTCTGTTTGTTGATAACATCTACCGTTACACACTTGCAGGTACTGAGGTATCAGCACTTCTAGGTCGTATGCCTTCTGCGGTAGGTTACCAGCCAACTCTTGCAGAAGAGATGGGTGTACTACAGGAGCGTATCACGTCAACTAAGCAAGGTTCTATCACGTCTGTACAGGCGGTATACGTACCTGCGGATGACTTGACTGACCCGTCTCCAGCAACAACGTTCGCGCACTTGGATGCAACGGTTGTACTTAACCGTAACATCGCAGCAATGGGTCTATACCCAGCGATCGACCCACTAGATTCGACTTCTCGTCAGCTAGACCCACTAGTAGTTGGTCAAGATCACTACGACACAGCTCGTGGCGTTCAGCAGACACTTCAGCGCTACAAAGAGCTGAAAGATATCATCGCGATTCTAGGTATGGACGAGCTATCTGAAGAAGATAAGCAAGTTGTATCTCGTGCACGTAAGATTGAGCGTTTCCTAACTCAGCCTTACCACGTAGCGGAAGTATTTACAGGTGACCCAGGCGTTTACGTACCTCTTAAAGAGACACTACGTGGCTTCAAAGGTCTACTAGCTGGTGAATACGATGACATTCCAGAGCAAGCGTTCATGTACTGCGGTACGATTGACGATGCTATCGAGAATGCGAAGAAGCTATAAGGCTAACTAGGAGGCGATATGGCACCAATAACCTTTCACCTAGACGTAGTAAGCGCTGAGAAACGTATTTTCTCTGGTCGCGTAGAAACGTTTCAGGTGACCGGTAGCGAAGGTGAGCTGGGTATTTTCCACGGCCATACTCCGCTGCTGTCCGCTATTAAGCCTGGTATGGTGCGTATTGTGAAACAGCACGGCCACGAAGAGTTCATTTATGTCTCTGGTGGTATGGTCGAGGTTCAGCCTGGTACTGCTACAGTACTGGCTGATACAGCGATTCGTGGTGAAGATCTAGACGCAGCGAAGGCAGAAGAAGCCAAGCGCCGCGCTGAGGAGCAAATCCAGAATCAGCATGGTGACATGGACTTCGCACAAGCGGCCAGTGAACTGGCTAAAGCCATTGCTCAGCTACGAGTTATCGAGCTGACCAAAAAGCGTCGCTAAGCTCAATTAGCAACGTTGCATGAAAAAAGGCGGCCATTTGGTCGCCTTTTTGATTAATTTTAGTTGTAAATTTACATCCTGCCATTAACTATTCCTTCCAAGCTGTTTAAAATAACGGCCATTTAATATAAAACGTCAATAGGTTATCAATGAAATTCAGTGCTGTGATTCTTGCTGCGGGTAAAGGTACCCGTATGTACTCGAACATGCCTAAAGTGCTTCACACTTTGGCAGGGAAGCCAATGGCAAAACATGTTATCGATACATGTACAGGTCTTGGCGCACAAAACATCCACCTAGTATATGGTCACGGTGGTGATCAAATGCAGCAGACGCTTGCTGAAGAGCCAGTTAACTGGGTACTGCAAGCGGAACAATTAGGTACTGGTCACGCGGTTGATCAAGCGTCTCCAAAGTTTGAAGACGATGAAAAAGTACTGGTGCTTTACGGTGATGTTCCACTGATTTCAGCTGAAACAATTGAAAACCTATTAGATGCACAGCCAACAGGCGGTATTGCACTACTCACAGTAATGCTAGATAAACCAATGGGTTACGGTCGTATCATTCGTAAAAATGGCCCTGTAGTCGCGATCGTTGAGCAAAAAGACGCAACAGAAGAGCAGAAGCTCATCAAAGAATGTAATACTGGTGTGCTGGTGGCGACAGGTGGTGACCTGAAACGTTGGCTTGCTGGTCTAAACAACGAAAACGCACAAGGCGAATACTACTTAACAGACGTTATCGCAGCAGCGCACGATGAAGGTCGCGCGGTTGAGGCGGTGCACCCAGTAAATGCGATTGAAGTGGAAGGCGTTAACGATCGTGCTCAATTGGCTCGTCTTGAGCGTGCATTCCAATCAATGCAGGCGCAAAAGCTATTAGAGCAAGGTGTGATGCTGCGTGATCCAGCGCGTTTCGACCTACGTGGTGAACTGCAATGCGGTATGGATTGTGAAATCGATGCGAACGTAATCATCGAAGGCAAAGTATCACTGGGTGATAACGTTGTCATCGGCGCTGGTTGTGTACTGAAAGACTGTGAAATAGACGATAACACCATCGTTCGCCCATACAGCGTAATTGAAGGCGCAACTGTTGGTGAAGAGTGTACAGTTGGTCCATTCACACGCCTGCGTCCTGGCGCAGAGATGCGTAACGACTCTCACGTGGGTAACTTCGTTGAAGTGAAAAACGCGCGTATCGGTGAAGGCTCTAAAGCAAACCACCTGACTTACCTAGGTGATGCAGAGATCGGTCAACGTACTAACATTGGTGCAGGTACTATCACTTGTAACTACGACGGTGCGAACAAGTTCAAGACCGTTATCGGTAACGACGTTTTTGTTGGTTCAGATAGCCAGCTTGTTGCGCCAGTGACGATTGCTGATGGTGCAACGATTGGTGCCGGCACGACATTGACCAAAGATGTTGCGGAAGGTGATCTTGTGATCACTCGCGTGAAAGAGCGCAAAATCACTGGTTGGCAACGCCCTGTGAAACAAAAGTAAGCCTCAGCTGCTTTCTTTAACTGAAATAAACCAAAGCCGCTCATCATGAGCGGCTTTGTTGTATCTAGTGGTGTGAAAGGACAGTTTAGTGACTTGGTATCGCGATGCGCTTCTCTAGCCAACGCACCGCTTGGGAAACCAAAAGAATCAGCACCAAATACTCTAAGACGAGAAACGTATAGATTTCTAGTGGTAAGTACTCATTCACCACCAATTCATTAGCACGCCTTGTTAAGTCGCTTAGACCGATTACGCTGACTAAAGAACTCATCTTAAGGATATAAACGAATTGATTCCCCAGTGGCGGTAAGATTTGGCGAAATGCTTGGGGAAGAATTACCAATCGCATTTTTTGCCAGTAGTTTAGCCCAAGCGACTCTGCTGCTTCATGTTGTCCGCGGCTGATGGCTTGGATTCCTCCTCTAAACACTTCCGCCATAAAGGCACTTTCTGCAATGGTTAATGCAATCACACCTGCCCAAAAATGATTCAGGGAAACATCAAGCAGTGTCGGCATTCCGTAATACACCCACAGCAACAATACCAAAACTGGAATAGAGCGGATCACTTCCACATAAACACGGTTGATCCACTTAAGTGCTGGAGAATCTGACAGGGCGGGAAGGGCAACGATCAATCCGATGGTCATCGCAAACAGCATACTGAGTAGCGACACTTGGATCGTGTCATTAAAGCCTGCGACCAGAAACTTTATGTTTGTCAGGCCTTGCTCGGTTGATGGGTCAAGAACATACCAACCCCATTGATAATCGGAGCAACCAGTGAGAAGCAGCAACGAAATCAGCCATAGATGTCTATAGTTCACATTTACTCCCTGAACTGACTAAAAAACTTCCTTTGTTACTGCTATGTTATCAATGAAGTTGCATTAATAGTTAATAATTAAAGGGAATATCTCCCATCATCATTCTTTTAAGGGAATTGAAATGAAAAAAACGTTGCTTGCGCTAGGAATGTGTTTAATTGCGATGACCCAAGTCGCTCATGCTAACAGCCGTTTACAAGAGGTGTTGGATAAGGGTGTTTTGCGTGTCGGAACGACAGGGGATTGGAATCCGATGACAATGAAAGATCCCGCTACCAATAGTTATCGTGGTTTTGATATCGATGTCACCACAGAGCTTGCCAAAGATCTTGGCGTTAAGGTGGAATATGTTGCGACCGATTGGAAAACACTAGTCAATGGCATTACTGCCAACAAATACGATATTACCGGTAGTGCGTCATTGAATATGTCACGCGCAAAAGTAGCGGGTTATAGCCAACCGTATTTCTATCTTGCGTTTGTGCCTGTGGTGCAAAAGAAAGACTTAGCAAAATTCTCAGATTGGGCAGACTTTGACAAGCCTGATGTAAAAGTGGCGGCTACGCTGGGGACCGTGCAAGAAAAGATGGTCAAAGACTTCTTCCCATCTGCACAGCACATTGTGATTGAAGCGCCGGCGCGTGATTTCCAAGAGCTTCTGGCTCGTCGTGCCGATGTCTCCGTGACGTCCAACGTTGAAGCGGCAACGCTGGTGGAGAAATTTAAACAGTTAGCGATTGTCCCAGTCAAAGAGCCTCGCAAGCCAACGCCTATTGCGATGCTGTTGCCTCAAGACGACCAAGTCTGGATTAACTATATTAACCACTGGGTTGAGTTGAAGAAAACTCAAGGCTTCTTTAAGCAAACCGCCGAGAAATGGGGCTTAAAGAGTATGTAAGGTTTTGCCTTATTCTTTCGCCTATAAAAGACAAAGAGCCGCATTAAGCGGCTCTTCTATATTATGTAGTGGGGTTGAGCTTGACGAAGAATTAGAGCTCGTCTTCACTCACTACGCGAGCGTTGTCCGGAGTCGTGAAGTGCTGAGACAATTCGCGGTTAGACAGGATATAACCTATCCACAGACCGCCCATACAAATCACAATTGCTACACCCGTTACCATCTGAGCTTGGCTTGCCATCGCCGCAACCAGTGCGCTTGATAGGCTGCTTACGGTAATTTGTAGGCTGTTCTGCAGACCAGCTGCGGTTGCTGGACTTTGCTTTGCACTCGCTAATGCACGGTTTACTACGATTGGGTAAAGAGCACCATTTGCCACCGCAATCAAACAGAATGGCGCCAGGATTGGCCAGATAGAGGTCAGTTGCCACTGTGATGCAGCGAAGATAAGTAGAGCAGCAACACTAAACAAACCAATCAACTGACGCAGAATCTTCTCGTCACCGTATTTGCGAACGCCAACCTTACCTAAGTAACCACCCACCATGAAGGCGATAGTTTGTGGAATAAAGCTCAAACCAATGTCCTTCGCTTCATAGCCAAGTTGAGACATGATTTCTGGCATACCCGTTAGGTAAGCAAAGAAAGCCGCAGACGCTGTAGCAAACATAAACACGTTACCTAGGTAAGTTTTAGAACCTAGTAGTGATTTGATGTCTGAAGACATGCTGGTTTGTTTTACTTCTACTTTTTCATTTTTTTGCGCCATTGTCGCAACAACAAGCAGTACACCCATCAGTGTCAATGCAACAAAAATACTGTGCCAGCCAAAGCTGTCAGCCAGCAGTACACCTAATTGAGGTGCTAGTGCAGGAGACAGTGCTACAAGCGGCATGATAGTGGCAAAGATCTGCTGGCTCTGGCCTGAGTGACGCTTGATCACCATCGCTTGCCAGATTACCGCAGGAGCACAAACACCAATCGCTTGAACGAAGCGTAGCGCGAGTAGTTGCCAAACTTGCTCACTGAATGCGAGACCAAATGAGGCGACAGTGAACAGCGCCAAACCAGCTGCTAACGTGTTGCGATGACCGAATTTGTCTGAAGCTAAGCCCCACATCAATTGACCAAAAGCCATACCAACAAGAAAGACAGTTAATGAAAGTGCGATCTGTTCAGGGCCAGTAGCAAAGTCGACTTCCATCGCTTTGAAGGCAGGTAAGTACATATCGGTGGCAATGAAGCCGAGCATAGACAGGGCTGCAAGGTAAACGAGTTGTAGTTTTGAGATTTTCATGATTCAACCAATCAAATTATTTAATCATTTTTTGTTCAGTATCAGTTGGCGCCAACCCTGATTTATTTACCTCGCCATTCTATTTTTCGATTTTGAGAAAATAAAACGCTAAAATTGTTGGTTATCAATCAAATTTTTTGAAAGGTAGAAATCATGTTCTCCAAATCTTCTCTGGAAATGCTCGATACCGTTGCTCGATTAGGCAGTTTTACAGCGGCAGCAGAAGTACTGCATAAAGTCCCTTCAGCGATCAGCTACGGAGTGCGTCAAGTGGAGCAGGAGTTAGATGTGGTTCTGTTTCGTCGATTACCGAGAAAAGTGGAGTTAACGCCGGCCGGTGAGTTGTTTATCGAAGAGGCGCGCTTACTGCTCAGACAAATGGCAGAAGTGAAAGCGCAAACTCGCCGCGCTGCACATGGCTGGCAGTCAACATTGAAGCTCACGCTGGATAATGTGGTTAAGCTGGATAAGCTCAAACCTTTGGTTGAAGACTTCTACCGTGAGTTTGAATTCGCAGAGCTGCAAATCAACATGGAAGTGTTTAACGGCTCATGGGAAGCTATCGCACAGGGGCGTGCTGATATTGTCGTTGGAGCAACGTCAGCGATTCCTGTTGGTGGGGATTTTGAGGTCAAAGACATGGGCGTGCTCGATTGGGCATTCGTGATGTCGCCGGCTCATCCATGCGTACGCCAGCAAGTATTGACCGAAGAGTTTGTCAGTCAATTTCCGGCGATCTGCCTCGATGATACCTCGAACGTGCTACCAAAACGCCACACTGGACATTATGCAAAGCAGCGTCGTTTGCTCCTACCAAATTGGTATAGCGCGATTGAATGTCTGAAAAATGGAGTCGGAGTGGGCTACATGCCACGCCATATTGCGATGCCGCTTATCCATGAAGGAGTGCTGGTGGAAAAAGTTCTGCAGGATGATAAGCCATTGAGCCAATGTTGCTTGGTATGGCGTAAAGATGACAATCACAAGTTGATTCAATGGATGGTGGATTACTTAGGTACACCAAATAAACTGCATCAGGATTGGCTGCAGTACTAACAAAAAGCCACTTTCAAGGAAAGTGGCTTTGTTGGTTCTAGGACAAGAAAAACTTGTAAGACGGATTATCTGTTTCGTCTTTGCATTGATAGCCAAGTTCACGTAAATGTGCAGAAAACTGAGCTAAGTCGCTTTCATCTAACTCGAAACCACATAAAACGCGTCCGTAGTCCGCACCGTGGTTACGGTAGTTGAACAAGCTGATATTCCAATGGGTGCCGAGTGTACTTAGGAACTTAAGTAGTGCTCCCGGATACTCTGGAAATTCAAAGCTGTAGAGGCGTTCTTTAAGCGGCTTAGACGGCTTGCCACCAATCATGTAGCGCACGTGTAGTTTCGCCATTTCATCGTCAGACAGGTCAACTACAGGGTAGCCACCATCACGTAAATCATGAATGATGTTTTCTAGTTCTTCCTGACCGCCTTGCAAACGCACACCGACAAAGATATTTGCCAGTGCATCATCGTTGTAGCGGTAGTTAAACTCCGTTACAGCACGGCCGCCAATCAAGTTACAGAACTCAAAGAATGCACCTTGACGCTCAGGAATGGTGACCGCAAGCAAACCTTCACGTTTCTCACCAAGCTCGCAACGCTCAGAAACATAACGCAAACCATGGAAGTTAGTGTTGGCACCAGACAGCACGGTGCCTAGATTTTTGCCTTTGAGTTTGTTTTGCTCAGCAAACTTCTTCAAACCTGCCAGAGCAAGCGCCCCTGAAGGCTCAGCAATGGCGCGAGTGTCTTCAAAGATGTCTTTTACTGCTGCGCAGATTTCATCGCTAGAGACTGCAATATGGCCATCAATGTACTTTTGGCATAGACGGAAAGTCTCTTCGCCAATGCGTTTTACAGCGACGCCATCGGCAAACATGCTGACTTGGTCTAGTACCACTGGCTCACCAGCATCCAATGCTGCTTTGAGGCATGACGAATCTTCTGGCTCAACTGCGATTACTTTGATTTCTGGCATTAACTGCTTCACAAGCACCGCAACACCGGCAGCCAAACCGCCGCCGCCGACAGGAACGAAGATGTAATCAAGGTGACCATTTTGCTGCAGCATTTCCATGCCAATTGTGCCTTGACCTGCAATCACCAGTGGGTGATCGAAGGGAGGGACAAAGGTGTACCCGTTTAACTCGGATAGACGCTCTGCCTCGGCTTTTGCCTCATCAAAGTTACTGCCGTGCAGCACCACGTTGCCACCGAAACCACGTACTGCATCAACTTTGATGTCTGGCGTAGTTTTTGGCATCACGATAGTGGTTTTAATGCCCAGCTTAGTGCCAGAAAGCGCCATACCTTGAGCATGATTACCCGCAGAGGCGGCAATCACACCTGCGGCTTTTTGGGCTTCAGACAGGCTTGCCACCATGTTGTATGCACCGCGTAATTTGAACGAGTGCACGGGCTGGCGATCCTCACGCTTGATTTGCACATTGTTACCAATACGTGCAGCAAGGCGAGGCATCTCTTGCAGTGGTGTCACTGTCGCGACTTCATACACAGGAGCACGCAAGATCTGGCGCAGATAATCTGCACCAGATTGGTTTTCCTGTTTTAAGGGAAAGGGTTGACTCATAAAGCTAGCCCTCGAGCTTAGATTTGTCTCGTACTGCACCTTTGTCAGCACTGGTCGCCATACTTGCGTACGCTTTGAGTGCAAATGAAACTTCACGTTGGCGGTCAACAGGTTTCCAGCCTAGCTCGTCTTGTTTTGCACGGCGCTCAGCAAGCTCTTGTTCAGAAACTTGAAGTGAGATTGAACGGTTTGGAATATCAATCGCGATCATATCACCTTGTTTAACCAAACCAATGGCACCGCCGTTTGCAGCTTCAGGAGAAGCGTGACCGATAGACAGGCCAGATGTACCGCCAGAGAAACGGCCGTCAGTTAGAAGAGCACACTCTTTACCGAGTCCCATTGATTTTAGGTAAGTGGTTGGGTAGAGCATTTCTTGCATGCCCGGACCACCTTTAGGGCCTTCGTAGCGGATAACAACCACGTCGCCGGCTTTAACTTTGCCGCCTAAAATACCTTCTACGGCGTCTTCTTGGCTTTCAAATACTACGGCCGGGCCTGTGAACTTATGGATGCTCTCATCAACGCCAGCGGTCTTAACGATACAGCCATCAAGTGCGATGTTGCCTGATAGAACCGCTAAGCCACCTTCTTGGCTAAAGGCATTTTCTTTGGTTCGAATACAACCTTCTGCACGGTCGTCATCAAGGCGATCCCAACGACAATCCTGAGAGAATGCCTGAGTGGTACGGATACCAGCAGGACCTGCGCGGAAGAACTTTAATACCTCTTCATCTTCGGTCTGGATGATGTCGTACTTCGCTAACTGCTCTTTCATTGAAAGACCAAGAACGGTGCGCGCTTCGTTGTGTAGCAGGCCTGCACGGTCAAGTTCACCAAGGATAGCCATTACACCACCAGCGCGGTGTACGTCTTCCATGTGATACTTCTGAGTAGATGGTGCCACTTTACATAGGTGTGGTACTTGGCGAGATAGGCGATCGATATCTTCCATATCGAAATCCACTTCACCTTCTTGCGCTGCAGCCAGTAGATGCAGAATGGTGTTGGTTGAGCCGCCCATTGCGATGTCCAGTGCCATGGCGTTTTCGAAGGCATCAAACGTAGCGATGTTGCGTGGCAGTGCTGATTCGTCATCTTGCTCGTAGTAACGACGAGTCAGTTCAACGATACGACGACCTGCATTAAGGAACAGTTGTTCACGGTCAGCGTGTGTTGCCAGCATAGAACCGTTACCTGGTTGAGAAAGACCCAGGGCTTCCGTTAGACAGTTCATTGAGTTTGCAGTGAACATGCCTGAACACGATCCACACGTTGGACATGCGCTGCGTTCGATCTGTTCACTTTGCTCATCAGATACTTTTGGATCCGCGCCTTGGATCATCGCATCAACAAGGTCTAGTTTGATGATCTGATCAGAAAGCTTGGTTTTACCCGCTTCCATTGGACCACCAGAGACAAAGATAACAGGGATGTTAAGACGCATAGATGCCATCAACATTCCAGGAGTGATTTTGTCACAGTTAGAGATACACACCATCGCATCGGCACAGTGTGCGTTAACCATGTATTCTACTGAGTCTGCGATCAGTTCGCGTGAAGGCAGTGAGTACAGCATGCCGCCGTGACCCATTGCGATACCATCATCAACCGCGATGGTATTGAATTCTTTAGCGATGCCGCCGGCTTTTTCGATTTCACGTGCTACAAGCTGACCCATGTCTTTTAGGTGTACGTGACCCGGAACAAATTGAGTAAACGAGTTTACGACGGCGATGATTGGCTTACCGAAGTCTTCATCTTTTACGCCTGTTGCACGCCACAGCGCGCGAGCACCCGCCATGTTACGACCATGTGTGGTGGTAGCTGATCTATATTTTGGCATTTCCTAATCCTTCTTACTTCTGTTCTGGGTACACATAGTCTAACCAGCCCCACTTATCTTCCGTGGTGCCGTTAAATAGGCCAAAGTAGGCCGCTTGTAGTTCTTTAGTGATTGGGCCGCGTTTACCGGTGCCCACTTCAATTTTGTCGATGGTTGCTACTGGCACAACTTCGGCTGCTGTACCTGTCATAAAGACTTCATCGGCAAGGTAAAGTGCTTCACGCGCAATGTTCGCTTCGCGCACTTCATAACCTTTATCGCGTGCGATGGTCATGATTGAATCACGAGTGATGCCCGGCAAAATTGCACTGGTTGCTGGTGGTGTGGTGATCACGCCGTCTTTGATAACAAAGATGTTTTCACCAGCACCTTCCGATAGATAACCGTCTACGCTCAGTGCGATACCTTCGTCGTAACCGTGACGACGCGCTTCACCACCGACTAGTAGCGAAGATAGGTAGTTACCGCCTGCTTTAGCCGCAGTTGGGATGGTGTTTGGTGCTGCACGGTTCCAGCTTGAAATCATTGCATCAACGCCAGCTTCTAGCGCTTCTTCACCCAAGTAAGAGCCCCAAGGGAAAGCGGCAATGATTAGGTCCATCTCTGTGCCAACGGGAGGACATACGCCTAAGCCAACATTACCGACAAAACCCAATGGGCGAATATAAGCACTGTCGAGTTTGTTCTGGCGCAGGGTTTCACGCGTCGCTTCCATGATTTCTTCTACAGAAAACGGGATCGGGAAGCGGTAAATCTTGGCAGAGTCTTTTAAACGCTGTGCATGCTCGCGGTGACGGAAGACAATTGGTCCTTTCGGTGTGTTGTAGCAGCGTACGCCTTCAAATACAGAGGTACCGTAGTGCATCGCGTGAGTCAAAACGTGAACGTTCGCCTCTGCCCATGGAACCATCTCACCATTAAACCAAATGAAATCTGCAGTTTTCGTTGCCATTTATTGCCTTCCTTATGCACTCACGTGTTGTTGTAAGTTGTGATTTGGGAGCTCATCGCTGCGGATTTTGAGTACCTCAACGGTGCGAATATCCCACAACTTCTCAATTTGATTGACCAAAAACGAGATAGGTCGATCGCTGTCGACGATGATCTCTACGCTGGCTACTTTGCTTTCGTGGTTTTGGGTAGCAGCGACTTGTTTGATCACAAAGCCTCGGTGACGAATCACACGAAGAACGCGCTCCAACAATACCGGTTTATCGTCGGCTTTGATGTCGAGTAAATATCTGTCCATGCGATTGTCTCCTAAGTGTTTTCCAACATATCACTGTTTGATGCACCAGGTGGTACAAGTGGCCACACGTTCTCTTCTTCATCGATTAAAACGTGAAGCATGTAAGAAGTCTTACTTTCTAGCATCTCTTTGAGAGCCGGTTCGACTTCTTCTTTCTTGGTGATGGTTTTACCCGGGATATCGAACGCTTTTGCCAGCATCACGAAGTCTGGGTTGTCATCAAGAATGGTTTCGCTGTGGCGGCCGTCAAAGAACAATGACTGCCATTGGCGAACCATGCCAAGACGTTGGTTGTTAAGAAGGACAATCTTTACTGGAATCTGACGACGCTTCAGCGTGCCCAATTCCTGCACGTTCATCATAAATGAACCGTCACCTGTAATAAGGATAGACTGATCATCAGGACGTGCGACAGCGGCACCCATTGCTGCTGGCAAGCCGAAGCCCATGGTGCCAAGACCAGCAGAGGTGATGAAGTTTTGTGGATCGCGCGGCTGGATGTGTTGCGCTGCCCACATCTGATGCTGGCCGACGTCAGTCGAGACAATTGAGCTATCCGGCATCATGTCAGACAGTTGCTTAAGTAATAGCGGTGCGTAGATCAATTCGCCTGGATGGTCGTAGCGCCATTTGAATCCGCTGCGCAGGCTTTCACTGTGATGTACCCAAGGAGTGATGTCTTGAGTCAGCTCTAATTGAGGAAGAATCTTGCTGATTTCGCCACGCAGTGGTGCATTGGCGTGGCGAAGCTTATGGATTTCAGCCGCATCGATGTCGATATGAATCACTTTCGCATGCGGTGCAAACGTGTCGAGCTTGCCTGTCACGCGGTCATCAAAACGTGCCCCAACTACAATCAAAAGGTCACATTCTTGAACCACTAGGTTTGCGGCTTTGGTGCCATGCATGCCTAGCATGCCTAAGTAGTGCGGGTCGTGGCGTTCAATGGTGCCCAAACCTTTTAGTGTGCTTACTGCAGGCATAGGGTTTAAACGTAGGAACTCGCGTACTGAGTCTGTCGCTTTGGCAATTTGCACGCCACCGCCGACGTATAAAACTGGGCGAGTTGAAGCGGCTAGTACTTCTTGAGCGCGCTGGATATCGGCATCACTGACTTGTGGAGCGATTGGTGGAACAAAAGGAGGCAGCAGTTCGGTTGGCGCTTGAGCAAGCTGAACGTCTTTGGCGATATCAACAATCACCGGGCCAGGTCGACCTGCTTTTGCTACTTCGAACGCTTCGGCTAGCGTTGGGGCAAGGTCTTCAATCTCAGTCACTAGATAACTGTGTTTGGTACAGGCTAGAGACATTCCGATCACATCCATTTCTTGGAACGCGTCGGTACCGATATGAGAGCTAGCAACCTGACCTGTGATGGCGACTAGAGGAACGGAATCGAGGAAGGCGTCGGCAAGGCCAGTAACAAGGTTGGTGGCGCCTGGGCCGGAAGTGGCCATACAAACTGCAACATCTTGCGTTGCGCGGGCCATCCCGATGGCGGCCATTGCAGCCCCTTGTTCATGACGGCATAAGATGTGCTCGACACCTCCGTCATACAACGCATCGTAGATTGGCATTATGGCTCCACCAGGATACCCAAACACCGTTTCGATGCCTTGTTGTCTTAAAGCGGCTACGACTAGTTCTGCACCGGTCATCGTAAACCTCCTTTGCTACGTTGTGGCTCGTAGCTATCGCCATGTGTTTTGCACTTCATGTGCACTCCCATTCTTCCCGTTAAGCTGTCTAAGGGTTAGACAGATGACAACTTGTAGTTGTAAAAAAACCCCCGGACTTCTCAGTGCGGGGGTTTTTTGTAATTTGTGGTTACCTTTCGCCCACAATACCCCGCGTGGTGCCAATAATGACCACGATAATCAGGGCTAGCAGTGAGTTGATGTGAGCGAATAAGTTCATCTGTCTGTCGTTCTGTTTTCGTTAATAAGTCTTGTGTAATGTTCTACGAAAATGTTTGCGTCACTAGTGGTAACACACAAATCTGCTGCATGACAAGCAAAAAGTCATTCTTTTTTCACATTAAGTACCCATCTGTACAGGCTATATAACATATCCATATAAAAAACATTTGGTTAGATAACGTACAATAATTTGAGGGAATTATGGGGCTGGCAATCATTCATAGTCGAGCAAGTGTGGGTGTGCAAGCGCCATCGGTAAGCGTGGAAGTCCACATCAGTAATGGGATGCCGGGCTTTACCTTGGTGGGGTTACCTGAGACCACAGTAAAAGAATCCAAAGATCGCGTACGAAGTGCGATCGTCAATTCTAACTTTCAGTTTCCTGCAAAACGAATCACGGTCAATTTGGCACCTGCGGATTTGCCCAAAGAAGGCGGGCGCTTCGATCTGCCGATTGCATTGGGAATTTTAGCGGCTTCAGAGCAAATCGCGACAGATAAGCTCAAAAACTACGAATTTGTCGGTGAATTAGCCCTTTCTGGTGGGTTGAGAACGGTAAAAGGCGTATTGCCCGCTGCATTGGCTGCGAACAAAAAACAGCGCCGTTTAGTGGTACCTCATGCTAATGGCGATCAGGCGGCACTTGTCGGCAAAGAGCAGCACAAATCTGCCCAATCACTATTGGAAGTTTGTGCTGAGCTGTGTGGCCAACATCAACTGAACTTGTATCAAACGCCCAAGAAAAAAGAGCTCAAAGCACACGGTCGTGACTTGCAGGATATCATTGGTCAGCAGCAGGGAAAGCGCGCTTTAGAAATTGCGGCAGCTGGCAATCACAACCTGCTTTTCCTTGGCCCTCCAGGCACTGGCAAAACCATGTTGGCCTCTCGATTATGCGATTTGTTACCTGAGATGAGTGATGAAGAGGCGATGGAAACGGCTTCTGTGGCGTCACTGACTCAAAGTGAAATCAATGAACACAACTGGAAGACGCGGCCGTTTCGTGCCCCGCATCATTCCAGCTCCATGGCGGCTTTAGTTGGTGGTGGATCTGTGCCGAGACCGGGCGAAATATCTCTAGCTCACAACGGGTTATTGTTTTTGGACGAGATGCCGGAGTTTGATCGTAAGGTGCTCGACTCTTTACGTGAGCCATTGGAGTCCGGTGAAATTATTATCTCTCGGGCGCAAGGTAAGACGCGTTTTCCTGCTCGGTTCCAAATTGTAGGGGCGCTTAACCCGAGTCCGACAGGGTATTACGAAGGCAACCAAGCCAGAACGAATCCGCAAGCCATCCTGCGTTACCTTGGCCGATTATCAGGCCCACTTCTTGATCGCTTTGATATGTCATTAGAAATTCCTGCATTGCCGAAAGGAACCCTCTCTGAAGGTGGCGATAGAGGGGAACCCACGGCTATCGTCAAAGAGCGGGTGAATCAAGCACGTGACTGTATGCTGGCTCGTAGTGGTAAGGTGAATGCATTATTGGGCAGTCGTGAAATTGAAGCCTTCTGCCCGCTGCAAAAAAGTGATGCGGAGTTTTTGGAAAATGCGCTGCATCGCCTTGGATTGTCGATTCGTGCTTATCACCGCATCATTAAAGTTGCGCGTACTATTGCCGATCTGGAGGGTTCACCGCAAATTGAGCGAACGCACCTAGCAGAAGCTTTGGGCTATCGAGCAATGGATAGGTTACTTAAACAGTTAACCGCGCAAGCCGTTTAAACCCGAATGTTTAGCCTTGCTTGCGAGCGTGCTTGTCTTGATACAGTGCTTTATCGGCGTCTTCTAGACATTGCTCTAGATTGTCATTGCAGGCCATCAGACCAAAGCTAAACGAAATACCATGGAGGTGAATGTCGCTTTCCACCGCTTGGCGGATTTGCAATAAGGTTTCTCTAGCATCAGATATCTGCATGCAATCGAACACAATCACAAATTCATCGCCACCAACGCGATAGAGCGTGCCACTTTCTCCCAGCTGTTGCATGGTCAGTGTGGCGAAGTCTACTAGGACTTTGTCACCAATCGCGTGCCCATAGGTATCATTGACCTGTTTGAATTTATCCAGATCAAGGTACGCCACAAGGCAACAGTCACAGCCTTTTTGTATCGCAGACATCAAGGCTTTTTTGTTCATGGCACCAGTGAGGTGATCAAAATGAAGGCTTTGTTTGAGGCGGTTTTGCTCCTCAATGCGGGCCGTAATATCCCATGCCATTAGTACAATGTGGCGCACACCATTCACATCAGTAAGATAGCGTATGGACTCAAAATGGTGATTCTGAAAGGTTTCGATATCGACACGCATAGGTGCGTTACCGTCGAGCAATGCCTGATCGTTGCGCTTACATTGCATCAGCAAGTCACACAAATCATCATTTTGGCAGTTTGCGATCATAGTATCTATGCTGACGCCGAGAATGTCTTCTTCGAAGAAAGCGCGATAGCGTTGGTTGAGAGCGACATGCTTGCCATTTTCCTTGCGCACAGCGATAAACCCAGGGAAGTTCTGAGAAAGAACACTCATTAAGCTTTGCTCTGAAGCGTAGTTAGGATCAATGTGCACAAATCACTCTCTTAAATAGTAAACGGGTCGCACATTATCCATATGAAAATAAGTTTGGCTATTGTTTGAGCTATGAATTGTTTTTATTGTGACGATCAGGGCATTTTATAATCAAGGGGGAGAGTCTCCCCCGTGCTTAAGTGCTTAGAAACTGTAGTTTAAACCGGTTGATAGCAGAAATTCTTTTTCATCGTAGAAGGTGATGTTTGAACTGGTACTGCTGTAACCTGCGAGTGAAATGAATGACCAGTTTTGCCAGTCAAAGACATTCTTGTACTCGTATGCGGTGAAAAAACTCAGAGTGCCATCATTGCGAGTTTTGCCAAATGTCGCGCTAGCTGCGTCAAAGTCTTTAGCGGCATAGCCTGCTGTGAGTACGATGCGGTGTCGCTGGATAAACTTGAACCAGCTAAGGTCGAGCCCATACGAGTTATAGGATTCAGCATCGCCATCCGCATCATGGTGGATGTAGGTAAATGCTGGCTGCAGCATTGACGTGCGACTCAGTGGAATACGGTAGTCACCTTTGATGTGGTAGATCTTTGCATCACGCAGTAGTGATGGATCTGTCACGGTATCTTTCTCTACGTCTTTGTCTGCGTAAGCCAAATCAAGATTAAAGTTGTTGTCTAAGAAGCGGTTGATTTGGAGACGAAACGCATTGCCGCCTTCATCGGTGGTTTTTCTCGATTGCCCAGTTAGGTATGGGTCTTGCCATGTTTCTCCTTTCAGTATGGTCGGTAGATAGGAAAAATCGAGTACAGTGCCCGAAGCGAGTTGGTACTTATAACCGATCTGGAAGGCGAGGGTACCGATCGCGATATCGGAGCGCGTGGTACCGGCATACACTTGGTGATTGAGTTTGTTGCCAAAGGTATATGCTGCGCTGCCAAGGGGCGCAACGATAAAAGATTCATCACTTTCGGCGCGTTGATTTAGTGATGGAATGGTACTGTCGCCATCTGTGTTGAAGTTGGACTCTGATGAGACGAAGCCTGCGTTTAACGAAATTTCACCGCTAAAACCTGCGGTTTCTTCAAGTTGAGCTTGTGCTGAACTGACGATAAAAGCCAAAGGCAGTAAGGTTAGCCTTGGATTCATTCGCTTTCTCCTTGTTTGTCGAATGAAAGTGGTAATTCGAGTTGAGCGTTGGTCTAGTTTTACAGTGAAACAAATCTGACCATTCTTACAAATATTCCAATGTGACAACGGATTCGTATAATTACACGCTGTTTTATTATTCACGCGATATAGTTACTGATTGATTCCCATGCTGACCTATTTGTTACTCATTTTTAACGCTTCCTTTGTGATTATAAACTCTGCGGTTTGTTCCATCGCAATTTGTATCATCGCAATTTTTAAGTTGTTGCTTCCAACAGCTAAGCTCAAAGCGAAAGGCACCGAGGCTGCCAACAAAATGATGTGGGTTTGGGCCACAGTCAACGCTGGCATTCTTGCCTTGTTCAACCGCGTTGAGTGGGATATTCAAGGTGGCGAAAATCTCAAGAAGGACGGTTGGTATCTGCTTATCAGTAACCATCTTAGTTGGACTGATATTGTTGTACTGTGTTGTGTATTTAAAGATCGCATTCCAATGCCAAAATTTTTCTTAAAACAGCAATTATTGTATGTGCCTTTTATTGGTATGGCTTGCTGGGCGCTGGATATGCCATTTATGCGTCGCTATTCTCGAGAGTATTTGATTCGCAACCCACACAAGCGCGGTCAGGATTTGCAAACTACGCGCCGTTCTTGTGCAAAGTTCAAACACACGCCAACTACGGTAGTAAATTACGTTGAAGGCACTCGTTTCACCGAGGAAAAGCAACGCAAGAGTCGTGCGGGTTATCAACATTTGCTGCAGCCAAAATCAGGTGGCATTGCTTACACATTAGCGGCCATGGGCGATCAGTTTGAAAACATCATTGATGTGACCTTAGCGTACCCAGAAAACACCAATAAGCCATTTAAAGACATGATGATGGGACGTATGACGAAGATTGTCGTGCGCGTAAATGTTTTACCAGTCGATGAACGCGTGTTGGGTGATTACTTCAATGACAAGCCATACAAGCGCCAATTCCAGCAATGGCTGGGTGATGTGTGGCAAGAGAAAGATCAGTTACTGCAAGATATCCATAAGTAACCAGACCTAAAGGTTAAAGTTAAAAAAGGGGAGCAAGATGCTCCCCTTTCGTTTGATGTTCGACTCGAGTTACTTAAGCGTCAGTAGGTAATCAACCAAGGCAAAGTATTCCTCAGTGGATTTAATACCTTGTGCTTGAACTAGGTACTTGTTGTTGACGATAACAGCAGGAACGCCAGTTAGACCGCTATTTTCAAATTGCTTGTCCATACGACGAACCATTGAATCAACCGCAAAGCCTTTGAATGCTGCATCGAATTTCTTCGCGTCTACGCCTTCATCTAGGAAGATTTGACGAAGCTCTGCGTCATCACGAGGTGCTTTACGCATATTGTGAATGCGGTTAAACATCACTGGCACCATCTTGTCTTCAACTTTAAGTGCAACCATAGTCGCGTAGGCTTTGCTCATTGAAGGGCCCATGTTGCCGCCCATGAAAGAAACGTGGTTCTTTTGTAGCTTCGCGCCTTCAGGTAGCTGCTTCTTAAGTTGCTGGATAATTGGCTCAAACGTATTACAGTGTGGACAGTAGAAAGAGAAGAACTCAGTCACTACAGGCTTTTTCGACGCCTCTAGATCCAATACTTTGTAGTGCTCACC
Source organism: Vibrio sp. LB10LO1 (assembly GCF_010092875.1). NCBI lineage: Bacteria > Pseudomonadati > Pseudomonadota > Gammaproteobacteria > Vibrionales > Vibrionaceae > Vibrio > Vibrio sp. LB10LO1. The sequence goes on along the minus strand of NZ_JAADJW010000024.1, from coordinate 20,832 downwards.
TTCTTTGAATTGCGCTGCATGTGCCGACAGGCTTAGCATCAGCATAGAAAACAGTGCGAACAGTTTTTTCATTTAATAATCTCCATTTTGAATTGTTCGGCCTGACTTACCATTGAGGCATTAAAGACAGTGGTGCTTCTTCTAAGCTGGCAATCTGCTCTTTAAATGCAAGGACCTGACCTTCCCAGTATTTTGGCTCATTGAACCATGGAAAAGCGAGCGGAAATGCCGGGTCATGCCAACGTTTTGCTAGCCATGCCATATAGTGCACCATTCGTAGACCGCGAAGAGGCTCGATTAGTTTCAATTCTGCCGAGTTAAAATCGCAAAACTCTTGGTAACCTTCTAAAACAATATCTAATTGCATCAGTTTGTCTTGGCGTTCGCCGTTGAGCAGCATCCATAAATCTTGGACAGCAGGGCCATTACGTGAGTCATCCAAATCGACAAACATTGGGCCATCACGCCATAAGATGTTTCCCGGATGGCAATCGCCATGCAGCCGAATGGTGTTGAAGCCTTCCTGCCAGTGACTTTCAATCGACTTGATTAGCATATCCAAATCATTGAAGAAGCTGTTCTCCAAATGCATCGGGATCATGTTGGCACTTTGCAGAATCTCTCTCGGTTGGTAGAGGTATTCTTGTAAGCCAATGGTTGGTCTATGTTGGAAGGCTTGTCGGCTACCTACTTTATGGATACGGCCGAGGAAACGACCTACACCTTCGAGCTGATCTAAGTTATCGACTTCGTATTGACGACCGCCGACACTTTCAAACAAAGCAAAGCCATAACCCTGATAATGATGCAGTGTTTCACCGTTGATAAGTACAGGTGGTGCGACAGGGATTTCGTTGTCGATCAGTTCAAGGGTGAAGTCGTGTTCTTCTTGAATCTGCTCATTGCTCCAGCGTTCTGGACGGTAGAACTTCACCACGTAGCGCTGGCGTTCTTCGTCTGTGAATTGGTAAACGCGGTTTTCGTAGCTGTTGAGTGCTAGAAAGCCCGATTCTGCTCGAATGCCGATGCTCTCTAGCGCATACCACATAAAGTCGGGCGTGAGGGCATCAAAGTTGAAAGTACCTTGGGACATATAAATAAAAAGGCTCATTGCTGAGCCTTTTTCCATTAGTCATCGAAGTTATAGCTTCTTGATAAATCGGCTTTCTACTTCGATAGTGAATTCGTTACTCTTATCGGTGAGTATAAACTGAATTGTCGTGATCGCAGAGTCTAGCTTGTCAGGATCTGCGCCGAGGCTCATTGGTAAGTTCAATACTTCACCCGGTTCAACTTGAATGGTTTGTTTGCCATACCAGCTGACATCACTTAGTCCTTCTACATTCAAATCGTATTCTTGAACTTGTTGAGTTTTGTTGATGACTTTCAGCGTGTAGGTGTTTTCCACTTCGCCAGAGCTGTTCACTCGGAATAATTGGTTACGGTCACGCAGTACGCTCATGCCTGCAGGATCAACCGATGCGACTTGGAGGAAGAACAAACCAATCATCACTAGTAGTACCGCACCATAGCCAAGCAGTTTTGGACGCATGACTTTGGTACTCTTACCTGAGAGACGATGCTCTGTGGTGTAATTGATCAGACCTTTCTCGTAACCCATGCGTTCCATGGTGTTGTCACACGCATCAATACATGCACCACAGTTGATACACTCATACTGCAAACCATCACGGATATCGATGCCAGTTGGGCATACCTGAACACACAAATCACAGTCGATACAGTCGCCCAAGCCAAGTTGTTTTGGATCGGCTTTGCGTGAGCGAGGGCCGCGCTTTTCACCACGTTTAGAATCGTAGCCCACGATGAAGGTGTCTTTGTCGAACATCGCCGATTGGAAGCGCGCGTAAGGACACATGTGAATACACATAATAGAACGCATCCACCCAGCGTTGCCGTAAGTACAAATGGCAAAGAACATCACCCAAAATACTGGCCAGAAGTTAGCATTAAAGGTAAAAAAGTCGATAACCAGTTGCTTCATTGGCACAAAGTAACCGACAAAGGTAAAGCCAGTTGCGAGGGCTATCGAAAACCACGCTATGTGTTTGAGGGCTTTACGCATCGCTAAGTTAGCGGTTAGCTTGTTGGAATCCTGTTTACGACGCTTATTGGCACTGCCTTCTAGTTTTTCCTCAAACCATATATACATAAAGGTCCACACGGTTTGCGGACACAGATAGCCACACCAAACCCGGCCTAAGAAGGTAGTGATGAAGAACAGTCCAAACGCGGCTATCACAAATAGCAGAGCGAGTAGGGTGAGGTCTTGTGGGTACAGCGTGGTGCCGAAAAAGTTGAACTGCTGGTTACCGATGTCCAGCAAAATGGCTTGGCGCTCGCCGTAAGGAATCCAAGGAATCAGGGCAAAAAACAGCAACAAAAACCAACCGCCGTAGCGACGCAGTTTTTGGAACGTACCTTTGCTTTCGCGAACATAGATTCGATTGCTTGGGTTGAAACGGTCCCCGTTGCCTTTGTGGGTCTTGGGGTTAAAGGTCTTTGGAGTCACATCTTTGATATCAATCTTATCCTGACTCATGCACTCATCCTTCTTTAGGCTTTCTTATAATGTACGGCGGCACTTCTAATGATGTCGCTCGATGACATTGCTGTTTGGTCCAAACCATGACACATGGTTGAACATAATTATTTTAGTAAATACTGATGAACGGCGATTATACAATCAATAACAATTCCGTTTCTTTAACGCAGTCAATGTTTAACAACAAAAGTCAGTACAGTTAACCAGATAAATGACTGAACAGTTATAACTGCCGTTTGAACTGTTTGATTTAGTTATAAAAAAAGCGACTCAAATGAGTCGCTTATCAATGCTAGGTTTTGCGCGGTTTACTTGATGATACCGCGCGCGCGTAGAATCGCGGTCTTAAAGTCGTCTTCTTGGTCTTTCTTTAGACCCGGGATCATTTCGTCTTTACCGCTGTTGCGCATTTTTAGGTGGTAGATCAGCACGTCATCGGTCAGATCTTCCAATTTACCTTCATAACCTGCTTCGTTCGCCAGCTTCATGATGAATTGTAGCAAGTTCATTTCTTGGTCTTTGTGCCACTCAGGCTCTAGTAGCTCAAGCAGCTCTTCAATACGATGACACTTCATTTCTTTCTCCACATAATTTATAGGTGTTATTTGCTACTAAAGGTATCAAATTGCTCGGCGAACACCAAATAGGAAAAGGGTAGAGAGAAAAGAAAAAAGCGCGGTGGTTGCCGCGCTTTTTAATTAAGCTGCTTTGATAACTTTGTTTGGAACACTTGGCATAATCGCTGTTTTCTCAACCAGAGTCATTGCTGGCGCAACTTGTTTTGCCTTTGGCGCAGCAGTGAAACCACTGCGACGGCGCATTGCACTACGATTTGTATGTGCGAACCTGACTGTTGTTGGGCGCATTTAGATACCTAACTGCCAGGCATATCCATTGCCGATGTAATGGCCTGAGTCACTATGAGTTGAGCTTCAACTGCTTGAAGGGTGGCTCTTCTGGCTTTCGCCAATCCAAATAATGAATCAGGAATAACGATATGCATGCATATCATGTATAGGTTAGCATTCCTGCCATAATTGGTCGATAGTTGAGCAGTTGAATTGTATGGATTTTATGGTTTTTAGTGCGAAATCGAGACGAATTTTGTTTTGATCCGGTGATCAGCAGTAGTAGTATGAGATTTCTACAAAGGAGGTGCATATGTCATTTTTGAAGAAGACACTTGCGAGCTTTGGGATTGGCAGTGCGAAGGTAGACTCGATCCTGAACCAAGACGTGCTGTATCCCGGTCAGAGCGTGGATGTTTCAATCCATGTTTATGGCGGCGCAACGGAACAAGCGATCGATAACATCGATCTTAAGCTTTGCTGTCGTTACATCGCAGAAGCACCAGATGATCGTGGGGCGCGAGAAGGACACAGTATGCGTCGTGTACCGCAAACGCATGTGTTGGCGAAGTGGAACCTCCCGTACGCATTTACCATCCATCCGGGTGAAGATCGCACCTTTGAGGTCAAACTCGATGTGCCATGGAACACCCCTGTCACCATCGGTGATGCCAAAGTTTGGTTAGAGACCGGCTTAGACGTTGCGATGGCGCTCGACCCTACCGACAAAGATATTCTTACCGTTAGACCCGATCCACTTATGGATGCCGTTTTGTCTGCTTTTGAATCACAAGGTTTACGCATTCGCCAAGTAGAGTGCGAAGAAGTCAAAGGCTTCGATCTACCATTTGTGCAAGAGTTTGAAATGGTGCCAACCGATGGCCCATATCATGGCGTATGGCGAGAGTTGGAATTTGTTGCTCATCGCGACGAGCAAAATCTCAAACTGTGGTTTGAAGTTGACCGTACTCGCACTGGTGCAAGTGGCATGCTGGCAAGTTTATTGGGAAGCGGAAAACTCAAACGTGAGCTGAGCATTCCGGTGAACACCAAACTGGACGAAGTTGGTTCGCTGATCCTCAATTACCTCGAACAAACCACCGCTGCCCACGAGTCTTAATTTAAGCTTACACGTGTACGCTTAATGTGCCATACTAGAGTGAATATTCAAAACTCTAGTATAGGCGCGTTCATGTCCTCACCACAGAAAGCACAATACAGTCAGGGCGAAGAGCTAGCCAATTCCATTACTCATGGTATTGGAATGATCTTCGGTATTGTTGGTTTGGTTCTGCTTCTTATCAAAGCTGTCGATCATCAAGCGGACACGCTGACCATTACCAGTATGGCGATCTATGGTTCTAGCATGATTGTGCTGTTTCTGGCCTCTACGCTCTACCATGCTATCCCATACCCTAAAGCCAAGCGTTGGCTGAAAACCTTCGACCACTGCGCCATCTATCTTTTGATTGCGGGTAGCTACACACCATTCTTGTTAGTAAGTCTGCGCACACCGTTGGCGATTGGGTTGATGATAGTGATTTGGACCATCGCGCTGATCGGCATCATCATGAAAGTCGCGTTTGTCTATCGATTCAAAAAACTATCTTTGATGACGTATCTGGTGATGGGCTGGCTATCGTTGATAGTGATTTACCAACTGGCAATAAATCTGGATATTGGCGGTTTGACGCTTTTAGCCGCAGGTGGGTTGGTGTATTCGATAGGGGTGATTTTCTACGTTGCCAAGCGAATCCCATTTAATCACGCAATTTGGCACGGCTTTGTGTTGGCGGGTTGTGTGTGTCACTTCTTCGCGATTTATTACTTTGTCGAGCCTATCTAGCTGATAGAGATAAACCCGACAAAGCATGTCTTATCGTATTAGCGTGTTTTGACTTCTAATACTTCTGCTGAGAACTGGTATTGCTGCGACTGTGGCACTGCCAGTTTAATCGCTTTACCTTGTTCGGCCTGTTGTGGGCGAAGGTAGGTATCTGCCATACGTTTGATAGATTGCCAAACCGTGACGCTTTGTTTCGCCAATGGTTTGCCAGTCATATCGAATACCTGTACTTCCACTTCTACCTGAATCACCGATTGTGAGCTTTGGTTAGTGATAGAGGTAGGGAAGATCAGTTCACCATCTTCGTATCTTGCCGAGCCAATCAATACATCCACACCTGAATCAGACAGCTGCATGGTTGGCTTCTTCGCGTTTACAACAACGGTGGTGCCGACTTTCTTGCTCACAACCGGAATCGTCGCCATCTTTGTTGTTGCAGGGGCTGATGTTGCCACGGCTTCAACGGCAGTCGTTGAGGCTACGACAGCCGCCGCTTCTACTGCTTCAACTTTTTCTAGCGTGGTCTCTGTGGCTTTTGGCGTGGCCTTTTTCACGACATATTCCCATGTGAAGTCGTCGTTCAGTTTTACTTCGCGTCCATCCGCCAGTTTCACTATTTCGGCAGCGTAAACCGATGACGTGGCGAGTAGGGTCGCCAGAGTGATCCATGTTTTCATTGTTATACCTTTTATTTGAGTCTGTTTAACGGCGCCAAAACGCAGGGAAGAACAGTACAAGAATAGTCAGAATTTCCAAACGGCCCATCAACATTCCAAAGCTTAGCAGCCACTTAGCAGCGTCTGGTAACGGTGCAAAGTTTCCTGTTGGGCCAATCACGCTGCCCATGCCCGGACCTACGTTCGCTACCGCGGTAATCGAACCAGAAATACTGGTCACAGGGTCTAGGCCAAGCGCACTTAAGCAGCCTGCAATGAAGATGATGGTGATAAAGAACATCAAACCAAATGCCACTACTGAGCGAACAATATCGTCATTCACTGGGCGTTGGTTGTAGCGCTGAACGAACACGCCTGATGGGTGAATCAGCTTCATGATTTGCTTGTTAAGCAGCGTCATCGCGATCTGGAAACGGAAGATTTTAATCCCGCCAGAGGTCGAGCCTGAACACGCGCCCGCCATCATTAAGAAGGCAAACAGTGTGGTTGGCAAAGCGCCCCATGCGGTGAAGTCTTCTAGACCAAAACCCGTCGTGGTGACGACCGACACGATGTTGAACATTGAAACGCGCAGTGCATCCAAAATGGTGTAACCATCGCGGAGCACCAGCCAAGCTGAGATCACTAAGCTAGAGAACAAGAACAAGTAGGCAAAACCGCGTACCTGAGCATCTCTAATTAATACTTCGACACTGCGCTTGCGTAGCGCGGCAACAAACAACAGAAATGGCAGGCCACCAAGGAACATAAAGGTGGTTGCGACCCAATGTGCACCATTGGAGAAATGGTTCATCGAACCATCTGACGTTGAGTAACCGCCTGTTGAGAGGGTTGTGAAGGCGTGGTTGATCGCTTCAAAAAGGTTCATGCCAGTCAGCAAATAGCCGACGATACACAAGCCTGTGAGCATCAAGTACACCAATACGATGTTCTTCGCGACGGTTTTGGCTCTAGGGCTGCTTTTGTCTGACCAATCGGAGGATTCAGTTTGGAACAGCTTCATACCACCAACGTTAAGCATCGGTAGGATAGCTACTGCCATTACGATAAAGCCGATACCACCCAACCATTGCAAAATAGAGCGCCACAATAAGATGCTTGGAGCCATATTATCTAAGCCACTTAACACGGTCGAACCCGTAGTAGTGATACCTGACATGGTTTCGAAGTAGGCGTCGGTAAAGCTAATGTGGTTGATAAACACAAATGGTAATGCAGCAAACGCACTGGCGATGGTCCATACCAAGCTGGTGATGAGGAACATATCGCGCACGCTGAGTTTGAATTTGGCGGTTCGACCAATCGTCAAACAGATGAATGCGGCAAGGTGAGTGATCACAACGGCTTGGGCGAAATCGAGGAATCCGCCCGTACCGGTGAAAAACGCGACCAAAGTCGGCACGTACATAAAAAGGGCCAGTTTGGATAGAACCAGCCCGATAACAAACAGTACGGGACGTAAGTTGACCATAGGAAAATCCTAGAGGAAGAATGGGCTCGGCTGGAACAGCGCTTCGACGTCTGGTACGTACTTTTTGTCGACCAGGAACATCACGACGTGGTCATCTTGCTCGATGACGGTACGATCGTGTGCGATAAGTACTTCTTCGCCACGAACGATGGCACCAATGGTGGTTCCTGGTGGGAGTTTGATATCGCCAATCGCGCGACCGACCACTTTCGATGTGGTTTCGTCACCGTGCGCAACGGCTTCGATGGCTTCTGCTGCGCCACGACGCAGAGAAGAAACGTTAACGATGTCAGCACGACGAACGTGCGTGAGTAGGGCAGAAATCGTCGCTTGCTGTGGGGAGATCGCCACATCAATCACGCCGCCTTGTACAAGATCGACATAAGCGCCGCGTTGGATCAGCACCATCACCTTCTTTGCGCCCATGCGTTTTGCCAACATCGCTGACATGATGTTGGTTTCATCTTCGTTAGTCAGCGCAATGAACACATCTACTTGGTCGATGTTTTCTTCAGTAAGCAGCTCTTGGTCTGCCGCATCACCACAGAAAACGATGGTGTTTTCTAGTTGCTCAGACAGCTTCTCTGCACGCTGATAGTTACGTTCGATCAGCTTCACACTGTAAGTTTGCTCAAGGCGTTTGGCTAAGCTCGCACCGATGTTACCACCACCAACAATCATGATGCGGCGGTAAGGTTTCTCGAGGCGCTGAAGCTCACTCATTACCGAGCGAATGTGGTTACTTGCAGCAACGAAGAACACCTCATCATCAGCTTCAATGATGGTAGTGCCTTGCGGGCGAATAGGACGACCCTGACGGAAAATAGCAGCAACACGAGTATCGATGTGTGGCATGTGCTCACGCAGAGCAGACAGAGCGTTGCCTACAAGCGGACCACCGTAATAGGCTTTAACGGCTACTAGGCTTACTTTTTGCTCGGCAAAGCTTACTACTTGCAGCGCGCCTGGGTATTGAATGAGGCGCTCGATGTAGCTGGTTACCAACTCTTCTGGTGCGATAAGGTGATCGACAGGAATAGCACCAGACTTAAATAGGGCTTCTTTTTCTGCCAGATATTCTGGAGAACGAATACGTGCAACACGGTTGGGGGTATTGAACAGAGTGAACGCAACCTGACAGGCTGCCATGTTGGTCTCGTCGGTGTTGGTTACTGCGACAAGCATATCAGCGTCTTGCGCTCCTGCTTCATGCAGAACGTCTGGGTGGCTTGCGTGACCGTTGACCACTCGTAGGTCGTACTTGTCTTGCAACTCACGCAGTCGGTCGCCATTTTTGTCGACGATGGTGATGTCGTTATTCTCACCAACTAGGTTTTCCGCCAGTGTGCCGCCAACCTGACCAGCACCAAGAATAATGATTTTCATACTCTTTACTCGTTATCTGAAAAAGGCGATTGAATTCACTTCAATCGCCCTATTTAGCATGCTGTTACGCGTGTTTTTTTGTTAGCACTGCGTAGTAGAAACCATCCATATCTTCTTCACCTGGCAGAATCTGACGACCAGGTTGCTTTGGATCGGAGTCCACTAATTGCGCGTTTGCAGTGCGCGCTAAGAACGCTTTTACTTGTTCCACGTTTTCTTGTGGTGTGATTGAACAAGTTGCGTAAACCATGGTGCCGCCAGGTTTCAGTTGCGTCCACATTGCATCAAAAATTTCGCTCTGTAGTTCCGCAAGTGCGGCAATATCATCAGCACGACGTAGCCATTTGATGTCTGGGTGACGACGAATTACGCCCGTTGCAGAACATGGTGCGTCCAGCAAAATGCGATCAAATTGTTCGCCTTGCCACCATTCTTGAGGATGACGCGCATCGCCGCAAACCACTTTTGCCTGAAGGTTGAGACGTTTCAGGTTTTCGTGCACACGTTTAAGACGTGTGTCGTCGCAGTCAATGGCAACCACTTCGCTGCCAGACGTACGCTCAAGAATGTGTGCCGTCTTACCACCAGGTGCTGCACAGCAGTCTAGGATCAGCTCGCCATCTTTTGGTTCAAGATAGTTAATCGACAGCTGTGCTGCCGCATCTTGCACCGATACCCAACCTTTTTCAAAGCCCGGTAGTTTCATCACATCGCATGGCGCCGCCAATTTTAGGGCGTCCATTGCTTGTGTGTGTGGCGTGCTATCAATGTTTTCATTTTTGAGTAGCGCAAGGTATTCATCACGAGTGTGGTGCTGGTGGTTTACACGCAGCCACATTGGCGCTTTTTGGTTGTTGGCTTCAACAATGCTTTCCCACTGCTCTGGGTAAGCTTCTTGCAGCAGTTTAAGTAACCAGCTTGGGTGGCCGTACTTGCCCGCATTGTTGCTGACCGCCATTTGGTCTAATTCTTCTTGGTTGCGCTGGTAGTTACGCAATACCGCGTTGATAAGACCGCGCAAACGAGGGCCTTTCAGCTCTTTTGTACCTTCAACCGTTTCACCGACTGCAGCGTGCGCAGGAATACGCATGAAGCTTAGCTGATAAATGCCTACCAAAATAAGGTGATGGAAAACGCGTTGTTTGCCTTTTAGCGGCTTATCCATCAACTGGTTTGCAATCATTTCTAGGCGAGGGAGGTAACGTAGAGCGCCGTAACAGATCTCTTGCAGAAGAGCGTGGTCACGTGGTCGTACGTTTTGTTGAGCCGCTGGAAGAGCGCTTGAAAGTGAGTGGCCCTTGTCGACGACAAGATACAAGACGTTGGCAGCCGCAGCGCGAACATTCATGATGAGTACCTTAAAGTAAAGGAGGGCATCTCTGCCCTCTAAAAGTTCGTATTATTGGTCTTTGACACTATTGTCTGGCTTTTTAAACCAGTTGAGTGCCAACTTCAAACCAAGATGCACGTGAGTTCAGAATATCTTGAACTGACATGGCTTTTTTACCCGGAACTTGCAGTTGTTCCAGTACCAGTGTGCCATTGCCTGTCGCAACATAAATACCGGTTTTATCTGCTTGCACAATAGTGCCCGCTGGCTTGTCATTGGTTTGTTCTGCCACACGGCTTTGCCATACTTTGATGCTGTTTTCAGCCGCTTCAAAGTGGCTCATTGGCCATGGGTTGAATGCGCGAACGCAGCGTTCAATGTGTGCCGCGTCGTCATTCCAATCGATACGCGCTTCTTCTTTGCTCAGCTTCTTCGCGTAGTTTGCTAGCTCATCATCTTGCTTCACTGGCTCTGCTTTGCCAGCGGCGATATCCGCTAGACAGTCGATCAGTGCATCTGGGCCTAAGCCAGCCAGTTTCTCGTACATCGAAGCACTGGTGTCACATGCTTCAATCGGCAATGTCGCGATTTTTAGCATGTCACCCGTGTCCAGACCGATATCCATCTGCATGATGGTCACGCCAGTTTCTGCATCACCTGCCCAAATTGAACGTTGGATAGGGGCTGCGCCGCGCCAGCGAGGAAGAATCGAACCGTGTACGTTGATACAACCTAGTTTAGGTGTGTCTAGTACAACTTGTGGAAGTAATAAGCCGTACGCAACAACTACCATGATGTCGGCGTTCAGATCGGCAAGCTCTTGCTTTGCTTCGTCTGATTTGAAGTTTTCTGGTTGGTATACCGGAATGTCGTGCTCAAGCGCGATGGTTTTTACTGGGCTTGCAGTAAGCTTCTTACCACGACCTGCTGGGCGGTCTGGTTGAGTGTAAACCGCAATTACTTCGTGCTCCGAAGACAACAACGCCGCCAAGTGACGGGCGGCGAAATCCGGAGTACCTGCAAAGACAATACGTAAAGACTGACTCAAGGTAGGCTTCCTTCTAATTAAATTGTATCGAGATTAAGCGTTTTGCTGTTTCTCGTTAAAGCGTTTGATTTTTGCTAGCTTGTCTTGAATACGCTTACGCTTCAGTGGCGATAGGTAATCCACGAACAGTTTGCCCATTAGGTGGTCTAGTTCGTGTTGAACACAGATTGCTAGCAGATCGTCGGCTTCAAAGGTGTATTCTTTGCCATCGCGATCTAGCGCTTTAACCGTAACTTCAGCAGCGCGAGGCACAAGTGCACGCGCACCTGGTACCGACAGACAGCCTTCTTCGATGCCATCTTCGCCACGCTTTTCTAGAATCTCAGGGTTGATAAGCACCATAGGCTCATCACGAGTTTCAGAAATATCAATCACTACGATACGTTTGTGGATATCAACCTGCGTTGCAGCCAGGCCAATACCTTCTTCGTCGTACATGGTTTCAATCATGTCATCGACGATTTTTTGAATCTCAGGTGTCACCTCTTCTACAGGTTTTGCAACGGTACGCAGGCGATCATCTGGGAATGTTAATACTTGTAATACAGACATATTCACTCGAAATATTGAACTGTGCCGTAACAGCACAAACCTTGTTGGCTCAATTCTAGACATTTTATGACCTAAATGACAGCATCCTGATACCAATTTCCATTCTGGTAACTGCCTAACAGACCAAGGACGAGGGTCATGAATCGAATTTTCCGCAACGTTTCTCGTATTACGTTGCCGTTACTTTTCTCTTTCAGTGCCGTAGCAAACACGGATTCCCAACCACTTACCGTTAAAGATGATGCACCCAAAACTTACGTTGTGGTTAAAGGTGACACGTTGTGGGATATTTCGGCGATGTATCTGGATAGCCCTTGGTTGTGGCCTCGTCTATGGCAGGTAAACCCAGAAATTGATAACCCACATCTGATTTACCCTGGCGATAAGTTGTCGTTAGTGTGGATTAATGGCCAGCCAGTTTTAAGCTTAAAACCGGTCAAAAAGCTCAGCCCAAAAGCCCGTATCACGGAAAAGAAAGCGGTACCGACTGTGGCGGAAGGGTTGGTGATGCCATATCTGAAGTCTGATCGTTTAGTTGATGATGAGACACTAGATAATGCAGCGAAAGTGATGGGTAGCAGCAAAGGCAATAAGTTCCTTACTGCAGAAGACACGCTGTACATCAGTGGTCAGCAAACTTCGACTGGGTGGGCCATCTATCGACCGGTGGAGACCTTTTCACGCGAGGATGTATCACAAAAAATTACGGCTCTGCGTTTGATTGCGAAAGGGGAGCTTGTTGAAGCATCCAGTGAGTTTTCTGGTTTGAAGATCACCACGCAACTGCAAGAGATTATCCGTAATGATATTGCTTTGCCGGTACAAGCGTTAGATAACGGCGACTTCACGGCGACGTTCTATCCTCTTCCATCCCCACAAGGCACCTCTGCCAAACTATTGGGTAACATTGAAGGTATTCGTTATAGCTCGACCAACCAAGTGGTGGTGATTGATAAAGGTACATCGGATGAACTTCGCCAAGGCAGCGTGTTTGATTTAAAAGAGGACGCGCATCCAGTATTCAAGAGTGGAGACGATTTTGCTAAAGACAACGGTGTACTCGATACTGAGATTACTTTGCCAAAAAGCAAAGTAGGTGAGTTACTTGTGATTCGCCCTTATGAATATTTCAGCCTTGCTTTGATTACTAATAGCACCAAGCCAATCAACAAAGAGGTATCTGTGGTTTCTCCTCTGGCTGAGGAATCAACCACTAATGAAACCACACAATGATACTGATCTCGCTGCCTGGTTAAAGCTTAGCTGTTTACCGGGCATTGGTGGGGTCAAGATGAATAAGTTGCTCAGTAAAGATACGCCGAGCAATATTGTCCAATACTCGACAGAGCAGCTTCAGCTTTTAGGCTTAACGGCAAAACAATTGCAAGCGTGGTCGCAGGTCGATAAAGAAGTCGATGCTTGTCTGGCTTGGGTTGCTGCATCTTCTCATCATCATATTCTTACTTTGGCGGATGCTTTGTATCCGCCACTCCTTAAACAAACGGTCGCACCGCCTCCTTTACTCTTTGTAAAAGGAGAGGCGAGCTGTTTGTCTCAACCTCAAATAGCCATGGTTGGTAGCCGTAATGCCAGTGTGGATGGGCTACAACATGCAAGAACTTTTGCATCTGATTTGGTGCAACACGATCTGATCGTCACCAGTGGCTTAGCATTGGGTATTGATGGTCATGCTCATGATGGTGCGCTGTTGGCTGGCGGTAAAACCATCGCAGTGCTCGGCTCGGGATTAGAACAAGTATACCCAGTAAGACACCGAGGTTTGTCGCAGCGAGTGACCGAAAATGGAGCGCTTGTTTCAGAGTTTCGTCCAGATGCTAAACCTCGCGCAGAAAACTTTCCACGGCGCAATCGAATCATCAGTGGCTTGTCGCTGGGTGTGTTAGTGGTAGAAGCGGCTGAAAAAAGTGGCTCCTTGATTACGGCGCGTTATGCTTTAGAACAAGGTCGAGAAGTTTTCGCTCTGCCAGCTTCGATTAATGCACCCAACGCCAGTGGCGGTAATCAATTGATTCAGAACGGGGCTTGTCTCGTACAAAATACTCAAGAGGTGCTGAATGAAATACAGTCTTTGCTCGACTGGTCTATAAATCAGAGCTTAGATTTATTTTCTGCGCCAATTGATGAAGAAGAATTGCCATTTCCTCAGCTGTTAGCTAACGTAGGAAATGAGGCTACACCAGTTGATATTCTTGCAAGCAGGACCAATATACCTGTCCAAGAAGTCATGATGCAGCTCTTAGAGCTTGAGCTTTCAGGGCATGTTGTTGCAGTATCCGGTGGCTATATTCGAAAGGGGAGGGGCTAGCTATGATGATGGATATACTTATGTATCTATTCGAAACCTACATCCATAGCGATGCAGAGTTACAGGTCGAACAAGACGAGTTGGAAGATGAATTGCTTCGTGCAGGCTTCCAGCAAAAAGACATCTACAAAGCCCTTGTCTGGTTAGAAGAGCTGGCGGCATTGCAACAAAGCGATGAACATTCAGCCATTTCAACCTGCATTGCATCGGCATCGACACGTATCTATACCGCATCTGAGATGCAGCGACTAGACCTCGAATGTCGTGGTTTCTTGTTGTTCTTAGAACAAATCAATGTTCTGACCACAGAAACGCGTGAGATGGTCATCGACCGTGTGATGGGGCTTGAAACCAATGAGTTTGAGCTTGAGGACCTTAAATGGATCATCCTTATGGTGCTGTTTAATGTTCCAGGCAACGAAAACGCCTACACGCTGATGGAAGAGCTGCTGTACACCAAGGAACAAGGTATTCTTCATTAATATCTTCGCTTGAGCGGTGAGTATGAGTAGTAAAATCGATCACAACCTTTTCTCGGCACACGAGCATGCACTTGAGCGCGAACCTTGCCCTAAATGCGGTGGGGAAGTTTCGCTTAAGCACGGTAAACACGGCCCTTTTCTAGGTTGTAGCCAATACCCAAGTTGCGATTACATTAAGCCGCTACACAGCAATGATGGTCACATCGTGAAAGAGTTGGGTGTGCCTTGTCCTGAGTGTGGCAACGAGCTGGTACTCCGCCAAGGGCGCTACGGCATGTTCGTTGGTTGTAGCCATTACCCAGCCTGTCATCATATTGAGTCGATTAACCAACCTGAACCACAGCAGCAGGCAAAAGAGCAACATGCTTGCCCTGAATGTGGTAAAGGGCATTTGGTTGAGCGTAAGACCCGATTTGGTAAAACATTCTACGCGTGTGATAACTATCCGAAGTGCAAATTTGCGGTGAACTTGCCACCTGTAAGAGGCCGCTGCGAGGAATGTGGATTTACCTTGTTGGTAGAAAAGAAACTGGCCAGTGGGGTTAAACTGCAATGCGCGAGCCGTAAGTGCCAGCATACTCAATCACAATAACTTTCAGTACGAATTAAAAAGGGTCGCATCATGCGACCCTTTTGCTATTTATTCCGATGCTTTTCTAGGCTTGCCACTGCTTGGCAAATTCATGCACAGCAGGGAAAGCCTGTTCATCCAGAACTTCTGCTAATGCACAAAGTTTGCGATTAAGTTCGCCAGTGTAGTCACCACATACGTTGATGTGGCCCATCTTACGACCCGCACGTTTTTCTTTGCCGTACCAATGAATGTGGCAACCATTCATCGCTAGCAATGCTTCTGGTAGTGTGTCTTCACCAAGAATATTAATCATCGAGGTTTCACGAACCAGTTTCGTGCTACCCAAAGGCATGCCACACACGGCGCGTAGGTGGTTCTCAAACTGACAAGTTTCCGCACCCTGTTGAGTCCAGTGGCCAGAGTTGTGTACGCGTGGTGCGATTTCGTTAACCAGCAAAGTGCCGTCAACGTCAAAGAACTCCAAAGCTAACACGCCAACGTAATTCAAGTTGTTGGCAACAGCTGTGAACATCTGTTTTGCTTGCTCTTGCAACTCTGGCGCATCAATCGCAGTAGAAAGGCTCAATACACCATTGGTATGGACGTTCTCTGCCAGAGGGTACACTTCAACGCTGCCATCTTTACCGCGAGCACCAACCAGTGAAACTTCGCGGTTAAAAGGGACAAATTCCTCAGCAACAATCGCTTGAGTTGGTGTTGCCGCGATGCACTCTGCCATCTCTGTCCAAATGTCTTCGACTTGAGAAGCTTCTTTTAAGCGCCACTGGCCTTTACCATCGTAACCACCCAATGCACTTTTCAGAACCATTGGCATACCAACGTGTTCAATTGCGCGGTCAAAGTCTTCACGAGTTTCGATGACGTAGTATTTCGCATTACGCACACCAGCATCATCAAGTAATGCCTTTTCAATGCGGCGATCACCACCTGCTTTGATGGCTTGTGTACTTGGTAGGAACTTGCCGCTCGCTTCGCAAACATCGAGCACATCATGTGGGATATGCTCGAACTCAGCAGTAATGACGTCGACTTGTTCAATTGCATTCTCTAAGCCGCTGCCTAGTACGTGCTGAGTCAGTGGATGAACGATATTACCGCTACCCACGTCGTAAGCTGAGATTTGAATATTCAGTGGCGCACCAGCCAGAGACATCATACGAGCCAACTGACCCGCACCAAGAACCAGTACATGCATCTGATTAATCCTCAGCAGGGTTTGGGTTCGCCAATACGGTTTCCGTTTGTTCGTTACGGAACGCTTCGACTTTTGCCATGATCGTTTCATCATGTGTACCAAGGATTTGAGCTGCTAGGATGCCAGCGTTTGCTGCGCCTGCTTCGCCAATCGCCAATGTACCAACCGCAATACCTTTTGGCATCTGTACGATAGAAAGCAGTGAGTCCATGCCTTTCAGCGCACGAGACTGTACAGGGACGCCAAGTACCGGAACGCTAGTAAACGCCGCCGCCATACCTGGTAGGTGAGCAGCACCGCCAGCCCCTGCGATGATGACTTTAATGCCACGTTCTTTCGCGCTGCTTGCGTAATCAGCCAACAATTGAGGAGTACGGTGAGCTGACACCACCTTTGTTTCGTAAGACACGCCAAATTGATCCAGCATGTCCGCTGCTAGTTTCATGGTTGGCCAATCTGATTTAGAACCCATGATGATACCGACTTTCATCTCAAACTCCTTCAAGCTGCAAAATTAGGTGAGCTGATAAATTTGTGCGCATTATACGGGGATTTTTACCTCAAGCAAACGTTTGCGTGCG
Organism: Vibrio sp. LB10LO1; assembly: GCF_010092875.1. Lineage (NCBI taxonomy): Bacteria > Pseudomonadati > Pseudomonadota > Gammaproteobacteria > Vibrionales > Vibrionaceae > Vibrio > Vibrio sp. LB10LO1. The sequence goes on along the minus strand of NZ_JAADJW010000024.1, from coordinate 3,929 downwards.
TTTGTAAATGCTATTGATACATTTTATAAACAAATTGCTTTAGTCTCTGAGAATGAATATTTGTACACTTAGTACAAACACAACAGAAAAGATTATCAGGAAGTATCGGTGGAGAACTTTGAACAGGTGCTAAAAGCACTACAAACAGGTGAAGTGATTGCCTACCCAACAGAGGGGGTGTTTGGTGTTGGATGTGACCCAGATAACCCGGAAGCGATTCAAAAACTGCTAGAGCTAAAACAGCGTCCAGTAGAGAAAGGTTTAATCCTTATTGCTGCGAGCTATGAGCAGCTTCTGCCTTATATTGATGAATCTCAGCTGACTCAAGAGCAATTAGATAAAGTCCATGTAACTTGGCCTGGGCCATACACGTGGATCATGCCTGCAAGTGACAAAGTTTCTCACTGGGTATCGGGACAATTTGATTCAATCGCAGTGCGTGTGACGGATCATCCTTTAGTACAAAAGATGTGTAATGCGTTCGGAAAGCCGCTAACCTCTACCAGCGCGAATCTTACTGGTCAGCCTCCTTGTATGACGACGGAAGAAGTTGAAGAGCAGTTAGGCGATAGACTTGTGGCGATCTTACGTGGTGAAACTAGCGGTCGTGACAAGCCGAGTGAAATTCGTGATGCTAAAACCTCGCAAATATTAAGACAGGGCTAACCCTGCTAGTCAGCAATTAATAGGTACTACACGTATGTCAGCAATCGATAAGCACGCCGTAAAGCAGTTCTTGATGTCCCTTCAAGATTCCATTTGTCAGCAGTTAGAACAAGAAGATGGAAAGGCCGTCTTTGTCGAAGATGCATGGCAACGTGAAAAAGGAGAGCGTCTTGGTGGCGGTGGCCGTACTCGCGTATTGCGTGATGGTCATATCTTCGAGCAAGGAGGAGTGAACTTCTCTCATGTAGAAGGTAATGAAATGCCAGCATCAGCGACGGCACATCGCCCAGAGTTAGCGGGTCGCCGTTTTGAAGCAATGGGTGTTTCCTTGGTTATTCACCCTAAAAACCCTTATGTACCGACTTCGCACGCCAATGTCCGCTTCTTTATTGCAGAGAAAGATGGCGAAGACCCAATCTGGTGGTTTGGTGGTGGTTTTGACCTTACGCCTTTCTACCCTTTTGACGAAGATTGCCAATCATGGCACGACACAGCAAAACAGCTTTGTGCGCCATTTGGTGACGAAGTTTACCCAGAGCACAAAGCGTGGTGTGACAAATACTTCTTCCTTCCACACCGAAATGAAACTCGTGGTGTTGGTGGCCTGTTCTTTGATGACTTAAACCAGTGGGAATTCGACAAGTGTTTTGACTACATCAAAGCGGTTGGTGAGGGATACTGCCAAGCGTACTTACCGATTGTTTCTCGTCGTAAAGACATCGAGTTCGGTGAGCGCGAGCGTGAATTCCAGCTTTATCGTCGTGGTCGCTACGTTGAGTTCAACCTAGTGTACGATCGCGGCACGCTATTTGGTCTGCAAAGTGGCGGTCGTACAGAGTCAATTCTTATGTCGATGCCACCACTTGCACGTTGGGAATACAGCTACGAACCACAGGCTGGCTCTCCAGAAGCTGAACTTTACGAGCGATACCTAACGCCACGAGAGTGGTAAGCGTTGAATCTCCTTTTCTGTATAGATAGATAGTGATAGGGTCATCGGTAATCAGATGGCCCTGTTTTTATTATATGGGTAAGGAATAAAGGTAAGGAAATGACTCTGCAAATTGATCGTTATGCCGTGTTTGGTAACCCTATCGGACACAGCAAGTCGCCATTCATTCACACCTTGTTTGCTCGTCAAACCAATCAGTCATTGGTGTATACCGCAGAAACAGCCCCTGTTGATGGCTTTGTTGAAGCAGCAAAAGCTTTTTTCGCTGACGGTGGGAAAGGGTGTAACGTGACAGTGCCTTTTAAAGAAGATGCTTATCGATTTGCCAATCGTCTTACTGAGCGAGCAGAGCTAGCCGGTGCTGTGAATACACTGAAGAAGCTAGATGACGGAGAAATCATTGGTGACAACACCGATGGGGAGGGCTTGGTACAAGACCTACTGCAGCATCAAGTCGTATTGGAAGGCGCGAGAATTCTGGTCATTGGCGCTGGTGGTGCTGCTCGTGGTGTGATTAAACCACTCCTTGATCAGAAACCTGCTTCTTTAACGATTACTAACCGTACTTTTAGTAAAGCACAACAGCTTGCAGACTTATTCGTCTCACACGGTCCTATTGTGGCGAAGGAGATGACTACAATAGAAGAAGCGTACGACGTGATTATTAACTCAACCTCTGCTTCATTAAACGGTGAGTTGCCCGCGGTCTCTTCTGCTATCTTCTCCACCAATAGCACTAGCTACGACATGATGTATGGCAAGGGGTTAACAAGCTTTAACCAGTGGGCGAAAGAACACGGAGCGGCTCATGCTTATGATGGCCTTGGAATGTTGGTCGGACAGGCGGCTGAAAGCTTTATGTTATGGCGTGGTTTGCGTCCTGGCGCGAAGCAAATACTCAGAGAATTAAGAAAGAACCTCGAAGGTCAATAAGAGATGAATCAATCCATTCTATTCCCAGACATGCAATCATGGGATGAAGCATCACAATCAATCAATTTCGCAGCCCAACAAGCTGGCGCATTGATTGAATGCTACGTAACCAAACAAAAGTTAGAAAAGTTGAGTGGCTTAATCATAGCTAATGAGCAAGCTGCCATTGAGGCTTTCGTTGATAATCGCTTTGATCTAGAAGAAATAGCAGAAGAGTTAATAGAAGATGAAGCCTTCAATGAAGAAGGCCACATTATCATCGACTAGCTGACTGTGCCAGACTACTTATTGATGTCTTCAACCTCATTAATGTAGTCGTTTTTGTTTTGTACATAATTGTTAGCAGACTTTTGTAGGAAAGCTCGCTCTTGTTCTGATAAAGGGCGAGCTTGTTTTACTGGGCTTCCAACATATAGATAGCCGCTTTCTAACCTTTTCCCTGGTGGGACTAAACTGCCTGCACCTATCATTACTTCTGATTCTACAACCACATTATCCAAAACTATCGCACCCATACCTACTAATACGCGATCGTGTATCTCGCAGCCATGCAACATTACTTTGTGACCAATGGTGACATCATTACCGATGATGAGAGGATAGCCGAGTGGGTTATCCGCATTCTTATGTGTCACATGAAGCACGCTGCCATCTTGAACGTTGGTACGGTCACCGATATGAATGTGGTTTACATCGCCACGAGCTGCAACCAATGGCCAGATACTAGAATCATCACCAATCCGGATATCACCGACTAAAACAGAGGTTGAGTCGACGTAGACACGCTTTCCCAACTGAGGACGTATACCTTTATAACTTCTAATTGAACTCATCTTTATTCCTTATAAAGCGCTAATAACGGTGATATTTGATAAGAAGAATAGTAAAAACTCGCCTTTTAGAATAAAAAACACTCAAACGGCAAAAAAATCAAAAAAAACGAGAAAAAGGGCTTGCCAATGTGATCGCAATCTCTATAATGCCACCTCGCTGACACGGCAACGCTTCGAAAGAAACGAGGTTGAGTTAGCAAGCCAATTAGCCAAGCGGAAACGCTTGAAAAAAGTTTGAAAAAAGTGATTGACACTAAACTTTAACTCGCTAAAATGGCCGTCCGATTTGAGCAAAGCTCAATAGGAAAGCTCTTTAACAATATAGACCTATCAATCTGTGTGGGCACTCGTTGATGATAATCCAATTAGAAGCTTCGGCTTCAAATTAGGTTTCAATGATACGAAGTGACCATTGAATCGAAAGATTCAGCACAGTCAATTCAAACATTACTTTATGTAATGTTCAGTATTCATTGAGCCGAACAAAATCTTAAATTGAAGAGTTTGATCATGGCTCAGATTGAACGCTGGCGGCAGGCCTAACA
>NZ_JAADJW010000023.1:0-83667 GCF_010092875.1 Vibrio sp. LB10LO1 | reverse complement strand
TCTAGGTTCTAGGTTCTAGGTTCTAGGTTCTAGGTTCTAGGTTCTAGGTTCTAGGACGAGAGTAAAAACACTCTCATGAGATTTTCAAATCAATATTTAGCGCTGAGCTTCTAAAAGCACTTCTCGGATCACTTGAGCCGTTTTAGACACTTCTTCAGCCGTTAAGGTTGGGTGTACAAGGAACATCAAGCTTGTTTCCCCTAAGATCACAGCATTGCTCAATCGCTGCTCTGGTCGCCAAGGTGTATTGTCAAACGCCTTCTCTAGGTACACTTCTGAGCAGCTTCCTTGGTAAGCTGGCACACCACGTTCAAAGATGGTTTCTACGATGCGATCTCGTGTCCACCCTTCCGCAAGGTTCTCAGGCTCGATAAACAAATAATGTTTGTACTCGGCGTGCTCACTGTATTCTGGCACTTCAACTCGGCGAACCACGCTTAGGTCTGCAACCGCTTCATCAATTTGTGCTGCATTCGCTTGGCGCTGCGCTGTCCATGCTGGCATACGAGAAAGCTGGATACGACCAATCACAGCTTGCAGCTCTGTCATGCGCCAGTTAGTGCCGAAAGATTCGTGTAACCAACGGAAGCCCGGTGGATGCTCACGATTGTAAATAGCATCAAAGCTTTTACCGTGATCTTTGTACGACCACATGGTTGACCACAATGTCTTATCATTGGTTGTCACCATGCCGCCTTCGCCGCCTGTCGTCATGATCTTATCTTGGCAGAAAGACCACGCACCAATGTGGCCAATAGTCCCGACACTACGCCCTTTGTATTTCGCGCCATGTGCTTGAGCACAATCTTCAATCACGTAAAAACCGTGCTGCTGTGACAGCGCCATAATGGCATCCATCTCTGCTGGCATACCAGCAAGGTGCACCACAATCACCGCTTTTGTTTTTGGCGTGAGTACCGCTTGTATCGATTCCGCCGTAATCGCTTGGCTGTTTAGATCCACATCCGCAAAAACGGGTGCCGCACCGGAAGTCACAATTGACGAAGCCGAAGCAAGGAACGTTCTTGGGGTGGTAATCACTTCATCGCCCTCGCCTACGCCCAAGGCTTTCAATCCCACATCTAGTGCAAGCGTTCCATTGCCAAGAGCAATCGCGTATTCGCAACCAGCCCATGCCGCAAACTCTTTTTCGAACTCACGACACTCGTTACCTGTCCAGTAGTTTACTTTGTTTGACAGTAGCACACGGCTCACTGCATCCGCCTCTTCTTGCGTAAAAGAAGGCCATGGAGAAAATGGTGTATTAAGCACGATGTCACCTAATAAGTGTTATTTTTCTGATTTGATAAGCGTATGAGCAGGAGAGCCCACTACGGTTTGAAAGTCTGGTATATGGTTAATTACCGTCGAGCCAGCGCCGACAACAGCATCACGGCCAACGACGACAAGTTGTTTCACTTGGCTACCGAGCCCGATCCAAGCGTTTTCGCCAACTTCTACACCGCCAGCTAAGCTTGCATTAGGACTAATGTGAACGCCTTCAGCAAGCCTACAATCATGTTCTACGATAGAGCTTGTGTTAATGATACAGCTCGCCCCGATATGGCTAAATGGGTTCACAACTGCATTTGCCATCACCACTGTTCCTGCTTTGATGTTGGCGTATTTACTGATTACTGCACTTGGATGAGCGAGCAGATTGAAGTTCGCTCCTACGGCACTCAACTCACGTTGTTTCGCACAGCGCGTCGCGTTATGGCCTATGGCAACCACTACCACATCATATTCGCTTGCCGTTGCCAAAAGTGCAGCAGTATCACCAGAGACGTCCCAATGCTCAACAGAACTTAAACTGGGCCAACGATCATCAAAAAATGTGATATGTTGATAGCCGTTTAGCTCTGCAATTTCTGCGACTACCTTGCCATGTCCACTGGCTCCTAAAATGGCGCAGCTTTTCATGATTGACGACTACCTTGCTCTTCTGAGCCTGTAAATGGCTCTATGGTGACGTGGCCGTCTGCAGATATGCCTTCCTTCACGAAGACCTTTTTTACCGTCATGAAAAGAATCTTAATATCTAGCCACAATGTTTTGTTATCTACGTACCAAACATCTAAGGCAAACTTTTCTTCCCAACTGATTGCATTTCGGCCATTGATTTGAGCCCAGCCAGTCACACCGGGGCGAACATCATGGCGTCTTGATTGTTCTTTGCTATAGAGCGGAAGGTACTGCATGAGCAACGGACGAGGTCCAACTAAGCTCATTTCCCCTTTTAACACATTCCATAGTTCTGGTAGTTCATCTAAGCTGCTGTTTCTTAACTTATCGCCAAAGGGAGTCATACGCTCAGAATCCGGTAACGGATTCCCTTGTTGATCCACCGCATCCTTCATGGTACGAAACTTCACCATTTCAAAAGGTTTTCCATCCAAGCCCGGACGCGTTTGACGGAACAGAACCGGAGAACCAAGATTTTTACGAATCTTCCAAGCGACTAAAGCAATAATAGGAGATAACAGAATAAGCGCGATAAGAGACGCGAGAAAATCAAACAGTCTTTTCATCTTTCACCTCTGATGCATGGCTATCTGTCGCATTACCCTCTTCTGTATTAACGCCGGTCACCCAATCAACCCATTTATCAGCCAATAGCGCGCGGTCAAACTGACTCTCTGCAAGTTGGCGTGCATTGGCCCCCATCAAGGTAAGGGCTTCTCTTTGATTGGCTGCTTTTTCTAAGGCATCAGCGAAAGCAATTGGGTCTTCTGGCTGAACCGCGAATCCGCATTGCGTTTGCTCAATCATTCCGGCTAACCAACCTGGGTAGTTGTTAATAACAGGTAGGCCAGCAGAGATATAATCGAAGAACTTATTAGGCGATGTGCCGTAATAAAAGGCAGGTATATTCGCCAGTACTTGCATGCCAACGTCTGCACTTGCCATCAAACCAGATAACTTCTGCTTATTTACCGGAGGGTGAAACACCACATTGTTCAATTCGAGCTCTTTCGCCCTTCTCTCCAGTTCAGGTTTTAATTTACCTTGCCCAACTAAGGCTAGCTTAATGTCCTTTCGACCACGTTTCTGTAGCTCCACTGCCGTATTTAAAACCGCATCAAGGCCATTTGCCATTCCATGGGTTCCAGTGAAAATCGCCATCAGATCTGTTTCTTTCACGCCTTCCGGACGCCAAGGCTCACTTGGTTGACTGAAGATAGACAAATCACAACCATTCGGCACCATGGCTATTTTACTTTCATCCACGCCGCGCTTTTTAATGCCTTCAACAATGCCCGGAGATAAGCCAATACAACGATGCGCACTTCGGTAAGATGCCCACTCTAAAAACGACATCAAACTAAGAATGACTGGGTTTTTAATTACCCCCATTTCTTTGGGCAGTTCTGGCCATAAATCTCTCACTTCAAAAACAAATGGCTTGCCGCGTAACCAACGAGCAAAGATACCCGGAATGCCCGCTGTCAGAGGTGTTGTGGTTGCAAACAACACATCGTATTTTTCAGTAAAGGCAAGGCCAATACTTTTTAAGGCAAACTTAATAAACGTCATACTGCGTTTAATAAAACCATCTGAGTTTGAGTAAGCCAAATCAAACTCAATGATTCGAATGCCATCGACGATACCCTCGCGCTTGCCAGAAACAAACGTCGAATCTAAACCCGTCTCTCCACCACCATAAGTGCCACAGACCATAGTCACATGATGTCCATGATGAATTAGGCGCTTAGCCATTTCATAGGAACGGATCCCTGTTGAACCTTTCGGTGTAGAAAAGTGTTGATGAAAATAAAGAATATTCATGAGTGAAATTGATACTCTGTTGTAATTTTGCCATCTGACGAAATCTCCACCTCAAGAACAGGGATAGAGCTTTCTTGGTAGTAATAACGAGATTCTCTGCCTTCTACGATCTCTAGACGGTCAATCTTTACATCACTATTGATTAAGATGTTGTGATTACCATTGGTCACTTTTTGCCCTTGAATCTGCCAATTATCAGGGTTTAGCCGCCAACGAAGAACAGCTTTGTTTTTAATGCCTTGTACTTTGTCTGTTACCCTCAAAGACGTTTCCGTCAGAGAGACTTCTCTGTGATGCTCACATCCCAGATAATCTCGGTAACCCGCTTGTCCATTAAGCTGACGCTCATCAAAGTTGACGTCCTTTGCTTTTAACCAAGCACCTAACAAAAAGCGGCTAAGCCTTGGCATTTGCTCGTGTCCGTCAAACTGGATGGTATTGTGACTTTGTGTACCACCATAGTAGTCGATATAGCCTTGGCCTGCGTTGTAGCTGAACGTTCCACCATCGCGTAACAGATTGACCCCATCACGCCATAAATCCACATGAAGCGCATCATTTTGGGCGGGTCTAAACCGAAACTTGGGATAGTTAAATAAAGCAAATGTTCCCGATTGATTTCTTAGACCGATATAGCCTCCGTGCTCAAAATGAAACGATGCTGGTGTTTGTAAGTTTTTTTGCGGTTTTCGTAACTGCAGCAGTGCAAGGGCTTCATCATAATCCCCATCTTCCTGCCATGCGCATGCTTGAAGGAACACGATAGAAGCAAGCTGAACAGATGGACGAAAATCTCGATAGTCGGTATCCGTTAACTGCAATAAGCGAGCACCATCGTTATGACCTAAGTTCGGCGCATCACCTGTTGATGTGTCGATTAACTGATAAAGCCACTGCGTTGCCAGACTTACCCTTTTTGTCAGCTCTTTTGAAAATGGGGGAAGATCAAGTTCTCGACGCCAAAGCTCAGCCATTGAGTAAGTGTCTAGCATTACCCTGTGATAGTTCACCGAATACTGACTAAAGGTGCCATCTTTAGCAATAAGATGCTTGGCTCGGTTTTCTAACCATTTCCCCCCCAACTTTTGCCAGCGATTCCCACTTTTATCGCCATTAGCGACTAACCAACTGCCACCAATAAACAAAGCAGCAGCCTCAGATGTGCCATGGTTATTATCTTGCGCAACCGCGTAGGAGATCGTCGGTGCTATTCGTTGAAGATGCGCTTTTATTAGCGCCAAAAGTGTAGGTTCAGTTTTACGAACTTGACTAAGCAGTTTAGCGGAGAACGCTAAGTGCATAACGCGTATTGACGCTTCTTGCCCACACTTCCAGTTAGGGCCAAGATAAGGAGCATTCTGCTCCATCCACCTTTTTGCGGTAGCGTTGAGTTCATCTAAAGCTGACTCACTACCAAAAAGATAATCTCGTGCTAAACCCAAAGCCCAATCAAATCTTGATGCCTCCCAAATGCCTTTAATATCACCAACATTTGAATCAAAATCAGATAGGTTGAACCAAGGCTTACTCATATCTGAAAAGCGATGTTCGGTTAGTACACTGTTATCCCATTTAAGTTCTTTTACAGGCAGTTGTGGCAACCAACCAAATGGAGCGAGCTTATATTGCTTAATACATTTCAATTGTTTTGAGCACGTAGCAGGACGGAACAAAAGCCCCGAGATCTGGGCTTGAGAAAGGCGTTTAACTGGATTGAGTCCGCTTCGAACACCAAGTTGATAAACTGCGACCCTAGCTAAATTTAACAAACCTAACTGAAACGCTGTAACTATTTTCAATCTCATGGCTCTAAGTAAATACACTCAAGTGCGCGTTCATACATAATATCGATGTTCCATTCGTTTGATACTTTATTTACGCAATTTTTTGACATTTCTTGTAGGTCTGATTCAAGCAATAGAGAAATCTTATCAACGAGTGTGGAAGCTTCGTAATCACCCACCAAAAAACCAGTCACGCCATCTTCAATCAAATCGAGTTCAGTTCCATCTGCAAGTCTTGAGATTACCGGCCTACCATGAATCATCGCATGATTAATAACTAAACCACCGAGGCCAGGTACTACAACAAAGTCAGATTCCTCAAAATAAAGCCCAACTCCATCGAATACTTTCCCGAAGAATGTAACGTATTCCTCAATTTCTAGTTTCTTAACTAAAAGCTCAAGCGCAGTTCGTTCGGGACCATCTCCAACAAACCAGAGCTGTAGATCAAGATCGGAATTCTTCTCGAGTAAAGCCGACAGGGAGAAGACTAAATCTTCTGGTCTTTTAAGGTCTGTCAATGCACCCACATAGAGCATTACTTGGCTATTTTTTTTTGTCTTTAGCAACTTAACTCTATTTTCTTCAGTAACATTTTCTACTTTATGATGATTCATACTATTAGGTGCAACAATTACCTTGCTAGCATTGATACCTTTTTCATTAATATAGTAACTTTGAGCAAGAGTATTCCTTGCCATTACACAACTTGCTCGCAACAATAGGAAATCAACAATTGGGTCAAGAAATTTATTTACAATATTTTTCTTTCTCGTCCTAACTTTACCAAGGCTCCACCAAACATACTTTTTATTAAAAACAAAACAATAAAATAAAATTGAAATGTTATTGATAAAGTTTATTTCACCTTCAGTAACTACTACATCAGGCATATCTTTTACTAAGTTAAAAAACAAAAATGGGGAGAAATAAAAAGGATAAATTTGCCCTTTAAATTTAAATACAGGAGAAAAAGACATCAACTTTTTAAAGCTAAATATTGCTTTATTTCCAGAAACAGACTTTGTGTCATTTTTACCACCAAACCCACCATCATAAACTATAACTTCACCACTTTTAAACTTGTCAGTAAAGTACTCTAAAAATTCAATACGCCAATTAGCTAAATATGGCTGAAAAAATGCAACTTTCATACTAGTAAATATTCTTCAAAAGCTTATATATATCCACATCAACAGTTTTTACTATTTTGGCAGGAACACCGGCAACAATAGAGTTAGGAGGAACATCCTTAATAACAACTGCATTTGCCCCTATGATTACATTATCTCCAACTGTAATATTTCCCAAAATTCTCACCCCGGCTGAAATATAAATATTATTACCGATCTTAGGCACTCCAACAGGGTCTAACTGTCGGCCAATAGTCACATTTTGTCCAATTATTACATTTTCACCTATCTGGCATTTAGAGTGTAAAACCACACCAATTGCACCATAAGCAAACTTACTATTTCTGCCTATTTTGGCAGAAAATGGAATAACACTATTGAAAATTAAAAATGTAATTACTTTTAGTAAAGATGGCAAAAATGGAACTCTCTTTTCAAACAAATAACTACTTAATCTATATATATGTATCGCATTCATAGAAACCAACCAAAATCAACAAGTTTTACAACTATCATTAAATTCGAGATTCTTTTTCATCAAGAATCTATCAAAGTATAAAAACTGGAATATATACATTACTGACATTACTAATGAATATAATGACAAAGATAGATATATACCATCATCTGTTAGAAAATTAGGTAATGTTATAGCACTAAAAACTAAAAGTAATCGAGCTGTATCCCATCGAAATTGAAACTTTTGCAAGCCATATATATTAAGAGACTGGGAGAATGAAGAAAAAACAACTTGAAAAAACAAAGACGGACTTAATAAAAGAAAAACCTCTCCTACACTAACCCAATGCTCGCCGAACAAAACATCATAATAAAATTCCAACAAATAATATACAACTATAAAAAATAACAACGTAATAGCAGAAAGTGCAAGAATCAAATTATGTAGAGCAGATCTTACTTCATTATATTTTTCTTGATTTTCTTTCTTTGAAACAAAGCCATTATATGATGTGGATAATGACTGACCTAATAAAGATATTGGAACAGCTAAAACTTTAATAACTAAAACAACAACACCTGAATTACTCACACCGTATATCATTGGGTAAAATATTGGCAAAGTATTTGATGTAACCGAGTTAATCAGAGCTGCAGGGAAGGAGTATTTGATATAATGAAAGTTTCTTATAGCCAAAGTTCTCGTATATTTAACTGAAGTGATTATTTTTATATTCTGTTTTTTAAAGAGATAAAAAACAGAATAAAGCCTTCCAATAAACTCAGAGAAAGCCAAATATAGATAGGTCGGATTAATAACACCTAAAAATATTTGAAGAAACGAAATCAACATGTTTCTTTTTATCTTTGAATTATTTATTTCTTTTAAAAAACCATTTTTTGATGCAATTAGAGTTAACAAATAGAACGCTGAAAAAGTCCACGCTGATAGGGTTGCAAGCAGGGTGATCCAGAATGCGCTACTTTTCCACTCATCGACATGAGAAACAAAGAAATATACAAGTAAAAACCAAATTATACTCAAAGGTATACTGATAATTATAAATGCACCATAGAAGTACCCTCTCAACTCATAACGTTTCCTTTTTGCAAGAGATAACTCAAATCGGAAAAACAACCCGACCGAAATAATAGAGGATATTGATATTATAGCCCCATACAACCCAAATTGAGATGGATCATATATTCTTGTTAGGATAGGCATGGCTAACATTAAAATGAAACTGGATATAATACTCCCTTGTGCTAGCTTCACACTTGAACTTATAAGACTCTTAAACATCATTCAATCATTTCCATTCTAGGCTTCATTATTCTCTCTGAAATAAAAACCCCTAAGTAAACAAAGACAAGTGCAATTAAAGGGTTAACGAAAGCACCTCTAACAAAATGAAAGATCAAAACAAAAATTATAGAGAAAACCGACAGTCGAACATAATGATTTTTTAATCCGTCCATTTTTGAAATGAAAAAGCCAAAAAATATAAAAATGATAAAACCAGAAACACCAAAATTAATGTACGCATCACCAAATATACTTGGTGGAATCGTCACAACATCAACTCCCGTCAACCATTGACCGATAAGGCTCTGAGTTGTAGGAGGTTTGCTAGGCCATATTGCTGACGGAATGAAAGTTGCCACAGCCCTGAGATAAGATTGACCATTTAATATTATATTATTGCTATCGACATAGATTAAAATATCATAAACTAGTGACGTATATCCTAGGTCTCCTCTTTCTATCGAGAGCTTTATCATATCTATCATAGACAAACTTAACTCTCCATCTCCTTCAAGAAATACCCCCCTAGCAAACCTAATAAAGATACCAAAAAGGCCAAGAGCAGAGAAAAAAACAAGCATCTTCTTTGTTTTTAATTTTTCATAAGAAATATTTTCATCTGCATCATCAAGCTTAATAAATTTAATTAGATATATTGAAAAAATTATTGAAGTCAAATGCATTATTGGAATGGTTCTATTTCTTAGCCCAATGAAATAGATGTATTCAAAAGCAATAACAACGGGAATCAATACCCAAACAAGCCACTTAGCTCTTCTGTTGAACTTAAAAAATATCGGAATAAGAAAATAGAATACCGATGAAAAGTAAACCATCCATAAAGCATATATTTTGCTTCCAGACACATACTTTAAATCAACTCGACTTAAGCTTGATGCATTGATACCACCAACTGATTTAAACATAACCAAGCATGACAACAATGAGATGATAAAGAAAAATAGAAATGTAATATTTAAGTTGCGCTTCTTGATAACCAAGACAAATTTAAGCTCATCAGTCTTTGAAAAAAGCATATATCCAAACATGAATAAATGTAAGGATGATATACAGATCTGAGCATATAAAATGCTAACCCACTTGGGGTAGTATAGGTCAAATTCAATAAAGTTTTCGCTTAATGGATAGGTATAAAAAAGCAACACATAGGATAATATAAACAAAGAAAATATTGAATACTCTTTCTTCACCACATTTAGAGAAAAAATAACAAAAGCCAATGAAAAAATATAGAGAAATGATGTGTTCATATAGAAATCAGCAATTTCAAAATACAGAGCACATGAAAAAGCGAAGATTCCATTTATTGAACAAACAACCAATTTTGAATTATTCACACTACACCATAATTTAATACCTATTATTGACAAAATGGAGTACCTTATTAAAGGTACTCCATTTACCTTTACCAAATCCCCTTGGTATCAATAATGTATTCTGAAGTATTAGCTGTCATCTTAAACTCTTTATGATCAACCAGCAAAACTTGCACATCCGCTTCTTTTGCTGCGATTTCAGATTCTACAAGTTCAACATGCTTTAGTTTTGCAGGAATAGACTCGATATTTGGCTCAACTGCAATCACTCGGCCAGCATGCATTTCTGCGATCTTTTGTGTGATAACCATTGCAGGGCTCTCACGTAAATCATCAATATCCGGTTTAAATGCCAGACCGTAACAAGCCACTGTTACTTCTCTTGCAGTTTTATCAGGGTTCGCTTGTAGGAAGTCTGCAATCGCTAGTTTCACTTTGTTGATCACCCACTCCGGTTTGCCATCATTCACTTTACGTGCAGTGTGGATGATTTGTGCCTCTTCCGGCGTTTTAGACACGATAAACCAAGGGTCAACCGCAATACAGTGACCGCCTACACCTGGACCCGGTTGAAGGATGTTGACACGCGGGTGACGGTTTGCGAGAGCAATCAACTCCCATACATTGATATCTAACTTGTCACAGATGATGGACAGCTCGTTAGCAAAGGCAATTTGTACATCGCGAGAGCTGTTTTCGGTTAGCTTCGCCATTTCTGCCGTGCGAGCATTGGTCACCACACACTCACCTAGAACAAAGGTTTTGTACAATTCGACAGAACGTTCTGAACAACGGGTCGACATACCGCCAATAACGCGGTCGTTTTCTACTAGCTCACGAACAACATGGCCTGGCAGCACGCGCTCTGGACAGTGCGCAACATTAACATCTGCGTTATCACCATGTGTTTGCGGGAAAGTAAGATCCGAACGTGCTTCTGCAAGCCAAGCCGCCATTTGCTCTGTCGCTCCGACAGGAGAAGTGGATTCTAGAATCACCAAGTCGCCTTTTTTTAGCACAGGAGCAATCGCTTTGCTTGCTGCTTCTATATAAGACAAATCTGGTGCTGGGACTTCGCCTTCTTCACAAGGTAAGAACGGGGTTGGTACGGCAATCAAAAACGCATCCGCTGGTTCTGGGGTTGTACTAGCTTTTAAGTAACCTTCTGATACCGCCGCACTCACGATCATATCTAGATCTGGCTCTACAATGTGGATTTTACCTTGGTTGATGGTATCCACTGCGTGCTGATTAACATCAACACCAATCACTTTTTTCTTACGTGATGCAAACATCGCGGCAGTAGGTAAACCAATGTAACCTAGACCAATAACTGAGATTGTTTCAAAAGACATTTTCATTTCCTGAGATTTTTTATTTTGCTAATTCGTCTAAAATTCTTTGGCATGCTAGGCCATCACCGTAAGGGTTGTGTGCGAAGCTCATTGCTTTATAAGCCTCTTCATCTTTTAACAACACTTCTAAGCCTGTGACGATCTTGTCGACATCTGTTCCCACCAGTTTCACGGTGCCTGCTGCAACGGCTTCTGGCCTTTCTGTGGTGTCACGCATTACCAACACTGGCTTACCTAATGAAGGCGCCTCTTCCTGAATACCGCCGGAATCGGTAAGGATGATGTGCGCACGGCTCATCAAGTAGATAAACGGAAGGTATTGCTGAGGCTCGATAAGGTGTACGTTATCCACGTTGGATAGAATGCGATTTACTGGCTCTCTTACGTTTGGGTTCAAGTGAACTGGGTATAGGATTTGCGCATCAGGGTTCTCTTTTGCTGTGCGTGCTAGCGCCTCACAAATACGCTCGAACCCACCGCCAAAGCTTTCACGGCGATGTCCGGTGACCAAAATCAACTTTTTATCTTCTTTTAGCATTGGGAACTGCACTGCGAGCTGCTCGTTCAATGCTGCGTCATTGTCGATCTTGTCTTTCACCATAAGTAACGCATCAATCACTGTGTTGCCGGTGATAGAAATATCCGCTGGGTTAGTGTTTTCTTTTAGTAGGTTATTTTGAGAGTTTTCGGTTGGCGCAAAATGGTATTTGGTCAGCGCACCAGTTAGCTTGCGGTTCGCCTCTTCCGGCCAAGGCGAATAGATGTTGCCTGTGCGTAATCCCGCTTCTACATGGCCTACTTCAATTTGCTCGTAGTAAGCTGCAAGGCTCGCGGCAAAAGTAGTGGCCGTATCACCATGAACAAGCACCACATCAGGCTTAAAGTCTTGCAGTACAGGTTTGAGCTCTAACAAGATACGTGCAGTCACATCATTGAGGGATTGCCCTGCCTTCATCAAGTTCAAATCATAATCTGGTTTGATCTCAAACAGTTCAAGGACTTGATCAAGCATTTCACGGTGCTGAGCAGTCACACAGCACTTTGCTTCGAATCGTTCATCGTTTGCAAATGCATGGACAAGAGGTGCCATTTTGATGGCTTCTGGACGAGTACCGAATACGGTAAGAATTTTCTTTTTTGACATGTGGATTAGCCTAGCCAATGAATAGACGTTTAAGATGAATATCCAAATTTTGGATGTACGAAGCTACTTCGAAATAACAAAGTAAAATTTGAATTCGTAATACGCTGCAAACGTAGGACAACACCGTGACACGTACAGGTGTTAGCTACGCTCGAGAATCAATATTGGGAAGTTAGGCTGCGCATAACTAAATAGTGAATGATTTAGTTATGAGAAATGAAAGGTATTTATAGAAAGGGAAAACCTTATGCCTAGCCAATGTATCACTCAAAACTGTGTAGCAGCTTTGATTTTGCCCCTCTGACGTAATGGGGCTTTACTTAAATGTTTGTTTAAGTGCTCCTTTTGATAAGAAGCAACTTGCCAGATGCGCAACTGTGTGCTTAATTATATTTATATGTTACGGCATTCCTTGATGATGTTCGTCATCATGTGCGCGTGATTTCTAATTTGAGTACGCTACCGCCCCTAGGTCTGGCTCCTAAAGGCAATGCAATCCGCTTTTTTAATATGTCATACTCTAGGTGTGGGATTGTATAGCAAACAAGCGCCTACTAAAAGTCATAAGCTTACAAAAAACTGACCTTTACCTGACATTTTTTTGGCAGTTAATTTATAAAAGCCCAACCATTTGCCATCCAGCACTGCAAATCAACACCTTATAGATTTCGCTTTATAATAACTGTTTATGCAGCAACACGAATCATAAAATGCATAAAGCTGCATAACTTAGAGTGAGTTCACATTCTGCGATGATCGTTCTCTGTCAAATTTATGACTTTTATCTATGTATGTCCGAATTTGTATAGTTCTGTCACACTTCCACTGTTTTGGAACAAGCGTCTCAGCTAGGTTAAGGGCAACAAAAACGGTTTCTCTTTTACTGGAGCAAATAGCAGTAAGTGATAGAAAGGATAAGAAGCATATGCAAGTTGTACACCACGGGGGGAAGCATTCAGTAACAGGCTCTTGTCACGAGCTTAAGTTACCTAACGGCAGTATTTTGGTCGACTGTGGGCTTTTTCAGGGACGGGATGCTTTAACAAATGGGCAAAAGCGCTCATTAGAGATCGAGTTTTCTGTCCGCAGAATAAAAGCTTTGGTGCTGACTCATGCCCATATCGATCATATTGGTCGCTTACCTTGGCTATTAGCTGCAGGCTATAAAGGTAAAATCTACTGCACTCGTGCGACGGCAGATCTGGTGCCGCTAATGCTAGAAGATGGATTGAAGCTTCAACTAGGATTGAATAAAGCGCAAAGAGAGCAAATTCTGAATGTCATTAAAAAGCGATTGGTGCCTTGTGATTACCAAACATGGCTTCCGCTTAAAGAGCTGGCTTATCTGCGTTTTCAGCCGGCGGGGCACATTCTTGGCTCTGCTTATGTGGAGTTTAAACTTCCTAATAATGAGGTGGTGGTTTTTTCTGGTGACTTGGGGCCAAGTAATACACCGCTTCTTCCAGACCCTATCTCCCCTACTCGTGCAGATTATCTGTTTATCGAGTCCACTTACGGTAACAAACAACATGAGAATGTTGAGAGCCGAAGCCGAAGGTTACTCGCAATTATTCGTCATGCGCTTGAAGATGGTGGTGTAATAGTTATTCCGGCATTTAGCGTAGGCAGAACGCAGGAGTTGCTGTTTGATATTGAACAGCTGATTCATCAACATGATTTACATCACTCGCTTCCTATCATTCTGGATTCTCCTTTGGCGAAAAAAGTCACCAAGACTTACCGCCGATTTAAGAAGCTATGGGGCAAAGAAGCAAAGCAGCGCTTAGGTAACCATCGTCACCCTCTGGCGTTTGAACAGTGTATTACTATTGAGAATCATGCGGAACATTTGCGTTTAGTAAATCGCCTCGCTAGCACTGCGGAGCCCGCTATTGTGGTCGCGGCTTCTGGGATGTGTGAAGGCGGTCGTGTGGTCAATTACCTCAAAGCCTTGTTGCCGGATAAGCGTAATGATGTGTTGTTTGCAGGTTACCAAGCAGAAGGAACGTTAGGTAGGGATATACAAGGTGGAGCTGAAGAAGTGGAGATTGATAATGAGAGAATTCATGTGCAAGCTCAGGTACATACGATGTCTGGCTATTCTGCGCATGCAGATGAAGCTGATCTGGTTCGCTTTGTAGAAGGGATAAGCCCTCCTCCTAAAGAGATCCATTTGATTCATGGCGAGAGGACGGCAAAAGAGGCGCTACATCAACACTTTCTCAAGAAAAATCTGAAAACCGTGCTTTAATTACATTATGAATCAAACCTTGCTTCAATTTTATTAGCAATATTAAGTCTCGCTCTCTCTCACAATGTTACTCAATTTCCCCTTGTGATAGTCGATCTGTCGGTTAGAATAGGTCGCGAATAACTAAAACCACGTGTTGGCAAGATATATATGCTCCTAGAACTCATATTCATATTTTTCTCTTCAGTTGCAACTCTCTTTATTATGCGCAAAGCTGCTAAAAGCATTGGATTAGTAGACAAGCCCAATGAGCGCAAGCTTCACGAGGGGGCAGTCCCTCTGGTGGGGGGGATATCTATATGTCTTGTCCTGACGCAATTTTTGACGTTCAAGCCCGATGTCATTGAACATAGTTGGCTATACGTTGGCTCTATCTGCTTACTTACGTTTATTGGGGCATTAGACGATAAGTTTGACCTGAGCGTAAAAGTTCGTATGAGCATTCAGGCGGTGCTGTCTCTTGTGATGATGAAAGTCGCGGGCATTGAGCTGCATAGCCTAGGCAACATGTTTGGCTTTGGTGAAATAAGCCTTGGCTGGGTAGGCACGGTTATCACTATCTTTGCGGTGATTGGTGCAATCAACGCCTTTAATATGGTGGATGGCATTGATGGACTATTAGGCGGCCTTTCTATTGTAACTTTCGGCGCTCTCGCTTTCTTACTGCAAGTCGACAGCCAACACGGCCTTGCATACCTTTGCGTGGTGATTATTGTAGCGATGCTTCCATATATCTTTATGAACCTTGGTGTCTTGGGTCGAGAAAGGAAGGTGTTTATGGGAGATGCCGGTAGTATGATGATCGGCTTTACGGTTATTTGGTTATTGCTGGGTGTCAGCCAAGCAGAAAGCAAACCTTTGATGCGCCCAGTAACCGCATTGTGGCTGATTGCGGTGCCTCTTATGGACATGGCGGCCATTATGATTCGTCGAGTTCGCCGTGGAGATTCTCCATTTAAACCAGACCGCGAACACTTGCATCACATCTTCCAACGTTTAGGTCTTAGCTCAAAACAAACTCTTGTAGTGATCTGTTTGATTGCATCTGCATACGCGGCATTTGGTATTTATGGCGAATTAACTGGTTTACCTGAGGCTGTAATGTTCTATACCTTCATCGCCTGTTTTGTGGCTTATTGCTTTATTCTGTCTTACGTTTGGCGCATCACCAGTTATGTGCGTAGTAAGCTGGGAAAGCCTGAAACGGTTACGATTTCCAATAGCTAACTTGAATAGCTCTCTTATCGTAATCTGACTTGAACTCAAACAAAAATGCCCACGACATCGTGGGCATTTTTCTATCTAATATAAAAGAACAAGATTAAACTTTCTTTGTCACGACCAAAGACAGGTATTTTACGAGCTTAAGTTGACGAGTAATTCTTGTCGGCTGACACGCTAATCGGTAGAACCACTCCAAGTTATACTTTTGCGCCCATTGTGGTGCACGTTTAACACGATCCGTAAATACATCGTAGGTACCGCCAACCCCCATGTAAAAGGCCTCTGGATAAACTTCACGACATTTGTTAATAAAGTTCTCTTGCCTAGGAGAGCCAAGAGCAACAGTTACGACTTTAGCCTGACTTTGCTTGATACGTTCTATCAACTCAGCTTCATCTTTAAAGTAACCGTCACAAGAGTCCACAACATTAACGTTCAGCTCTTGCTTGAGCTTATCGACAGTCTGTTGGTTCACTTCTGGTTTCGCACCCACAATAAATACAGGCACGCCGAGTGGTGCAGAGCCTTTCATTAGCTCCAACCATAAGTCACATCCAGGGATTCTCGCGCTCGGACAGCCACGTTTTGACATGACTAGAGACACCCCTGCACCATCTGGATATCGAATAGTTGCAGACTCTAGGATGTTTTTTACTTCTGCTTTTTCGTAACTAGATACAATCTTTTCCGCATTCACTGCGACGGCAAAGCCACTAACCACATTTCCATTGTGCAAGATAGAATCAACAGCGTGCTCCATGCTGTCGTATGCTGAAATCTCTAGCCCACCAATTGTGCATGTTTTATTCATTTTCGTACTTCTTTTCTGTTTCTTGGGCGTTTCTATATTTGATTACTTTTGCGGGCACACCACCAACGATGGCATAACTTGGTACGTCCTTTGTAACTAAAGAGCATGCACCAACAATTGCGCCTTTTCCAATTGTAACGCCATGCTTTATCACTACATTACGGCCAATCCAAACATCATCTTCAATGACTGGCGGTAGACCAAAGATATCTTCTTGATCGACCATTGGTATATCGAGTCTTTCGTAACTGTGTGTACTAGAGAGAATTGCCACATTAGGTGCAATCATAACGTTGTTACCAATGGTGGCACTTTGAATAAACACATTCTCGTTGATACGTACATTATGGCCAATCTTCAACTCAGAGGCATCAGAAATGTAAATCCGATTTTCTAATCGGTTTTTTGGGTGTGCCGTTACTACTTTTAATACTCGACTCAAGTACCAGCAACGAAGTTTACTAAACAGTGGCAAATACCTTGAGTTAGGTAAGTTATAGAAAAATAGGTAGTAAATTACGAGTTTTAACTTTTTCATAGAGATACTTTCGTGCTAGATATCCATAATTTGAGATGCGTTGGTAATGAAGACTATGTTTTCATCTTCACCACCTTCCTTCATTAAGTTATTTTCGACAACATCAAGTACATAGGTTTTGCCAAGAAGTTCCAGCGCTTCAAAATGACAAGACGAGAATATTGAAAAATGAGCCTTAGATGCACCAATTAACATCAGCGTATCTTGGTAGGCATCTCGGTCGATTACTTTGAATTTTTCGTTTTGTACTAGTGCAGAGAGTTGAGTATGATTTTGATGCTCACGCGGATGAGGTCGATAAACGACGGTGTAGCTTGGGAATTGTTCGATTAAACTTGCAACAAATTCAGCAACTTCCGTATAGCAAATGCCTTGTCCTGTAAAAATGAAGAACTTGTCATTCCCTACTTGGTTGAACACCTCTTTCTTCACTTCGTCACAAGCTTGGGGTAACGCCCCCTCGACTTCTATTCCATGTTCCGGAACGAAGTTAGCTTGGCGCATTTTCATTTGCCAATAACTTGAATAAAGCTTCAGACGGGTTGGCAACATGCTACTGCGCCAAAGTTCTTCACCAACATAGTGATACGAAGGGTGGTAAGGCGCTAGTAAGCCGTGTTGGTATTCTAGAGTCTTAATGCCGAGTCCGTTTGCTGCACTCACAATGGCTGGTTTTGTATATGCAGAGACGATTTCTACGTTTTGAACGCCTAACCATTTTAAGAGCTTCGTATACGCAGCTTTCTTACTTTCGTAATCTAGTAAAAAGGCTTCTACTGTCTGTTTGGAAACGCCATATTCTTGATTCAATAAGGCGAAGAATTCCTCTGAAAGCTCAGGAGTCCGTGCACGCCCACCAAAACGTTTAATGAACACGACTAGCAGTTTTATGATCAGGTTTTCAAAGATGACACCACGCTTGAAGCACGTCAGGAGCTTTACACCTTCAAAATTTGAGCAATGATACAAAGTACAAAGTTTTTTCTGCTTTTCAGGTGAAACAAATTCATCATAAATCACGCCCTCATTTATTGAAACTCGGGAGAATGCACCAAAGTAAGCCGTGGCCTTTTTATTGAATCTCGCCCTAAATAAGTTTAGGAAGCTCAAAATCAGAGAAATGCATAAAGATACGTATGACTTTGATTTGAACTCCATATCCTCAACCCCTTTGGAAAGAGTGACATGGCGGGTCATTTGGTATTTGAGTAATGGCCAAATCTCAGCTTCGTTACTCAGGTTGTTTTCAAGAATATGCGTTTCTACGACTTTATGCATTTGCTCGCTTCCGACTATGAACAAAAATAGCGTTGTTCGAAGTCAATATCCCTAATAAAAAGAAAAGCAATAATCCTATCACATTACCCATGATAGGCACCATTGACCCAATACCAACAAGCATCAAGAATGCATTGATGCGGATTAATCGAACATGGACAACTTGGTCAACGTATCCATCCTTTTCAGCAAAAAATGGCTGAAAGATAAACCACATGACAAATATTATACCAAGGCCATATTCAGCGATCAGTGAGACAAAGAACAAATCAAAGATCGGCCCTTCAATCTGACTTCCATAACCAATAATGGCTTTGTCTACCTTAAAGAAGGTGTACACATCAGTATACATTTTGGACATAACGGTTCCATATGTGCCTGGGCCAGAACCAAACGGGAAGTTATATTCAAATATCTCCATCGCATAATAAAAAATCTTATAACGGACATAGTTTTCGTTGAAGTTAGCTTGTATAGAATCCCCAAGGACGAGCCATAAACCTGCTAAAATGACAGGAGTTATCGCGACTAGAGCAATAGTGCCAAGTAATCTAATTAAACCTTTATTTTTGTACATTGCAGTCAGGCCATATGCACCTAACAAGAGTAATAGTTCTTTTCTTGAAAATGTCAGAAAAATTAAAACAAAGGCGAGAAACAAGAGTGACCAATAAACTTTAGGTTTATAAATAAAATACCGACCACTAGTATCATTAAATTTAAAAGATAGGAGGAGGATACTATAGAGAAGGAGAAAACCTGAATACAATACTCGAGAGGAAAAGAATGAACCAGGAGTTATCCCCATGATACCTCGGCCATCTTTTGCTAGAGGAAATAGTACATTAGGTAATACATAATCCGTAATAACAAATAAAACTGACACGAGTAAAACGATTGTTAAAAACTGAGTATATTCTTTTAGTAAGCGTTGTCTATCATAAGTAAGTGCATATGCCATTACAAAGAACACAAATACATACTTCAAAGTGAAGAATGTTTGTAACAAGTTTATAGGGGGCAGGTTGCTCCTAAATATCATAAAGATAGAGTAAGCAAACAATAAAGCAGATAAGGATATGAATCTTTTCTTTACTGGCTTAAAAAAAATAACCAGGAAAAACGCTGACGCACAAATAAGAATGTAAATATGATTAAATGCAGAAAGAAAGCTCAACGGAACTATATTCAGCCTAGAAAAAAAGAATAACACCAAGGTTATAATTAATAAATTCAGATAACCTTTAGAAGAGAAGATCATACTAATTTACCCACCATAACTCTGAATTAAGCAGTTTAGAATGAATCTTATCGAGTACCATAGATTACTCCCCAAGGCATCGGAGTAGACTTACTAGCTAGCAGCCAAGTCAACAGAAACTGAATCATCTTCGAGAAGGCAAAAGAGATAGCTGCTCCCTCAATACCTAAGTAGTTGACCAACACAAGCATAGTTAATAGATTTAGAAGACCAGATCCAATAGTTACTAATGACAATCGACCTGTTTTCTTAGCATAAAATATATAGTTGGTAACCATTAAATACATGCCCCCAAAAACCTGCCCTAAACAAAGCCAACCAATAATTCTGCCTGCAGCTTGGTATTCGTCTCCGACAACCAAGGTTATCATTGCTGGACCAATAAAAAATGACACAGCAGCTAAAGATAAGACGCATAAAAAGTAAGTGTATGTGTTTTTGACAATTACTAGTTTTTCTTTTTCATCATTTCTCTTTAGCCTTTCAAACAACCATGGCACATAAGCTTTATTAATGGCATCAAATACAATAGTAAGTGCCATACTTACCTGTACAGCCACCATATAAATACCAGCATCGGCTAACCCCAACCTATCATTAATAACAAAACGATCAGCGGCAGTAAGTAAGAATGCACCAAATACATGAGGGACCAATGGCATCCCAAAGTTCAAGGCTTCCTTAATATGACCTTTATTAATACTTCTTAAACTCACTAGCTGATCTTTATAAAGTAGAAATATAGCAATTGTGGCAGACATCACCCCAGCATATAACAATGCATCGATACGCCCTTTCGCCCCTTCATCATAAAAAACAATCAAAATAAGGGTTAGTGACATATTTAGAATGCTATTTCCTACTTGAAGAAGACCATATTTTGTCGCAGATTTCCTTACTTGCCATTGACCTAGCCTAAAGTTGATCAAAAATGTGCACGAACTTACCAATAGTGCTAGATAAAGCCATTCTGAAGGGATTGATAAAAAATTGGCGAGAAAACCTTCTGCAACCATGACAGCAACTGTAGCGACAAATAATGTGAATATCAGTATCTGTAAGCAAGAGCCGTTAAACATCCTAGTTTCATTGAGACTTAAGTTGTCATCATAAAACTTTCGGTTAGCAGCCCCTACCGTATTTAAGCCAATGAATGCACCAATACCTGTTAACATTGTTTGAAACATTGCTATTTGACCGTACTCATCTGGAGAAAGGTATCTAGTCAAAATAGGAAGGAGAATAAATGGAATTGCTGCGTTTAAAATGTTAGAAAACAAGTAAACATATGTATTTTTTGCGAAGCTCATGATTTTATACGGCAAAAGTTTTGTATCGTTGTTTACGACTTTGCCTCACTAAGAGTAGTGAGGCGGAAAGTTATCTGTATTTGCATTGCACGGCTGCAATCGTTTAACACCAATACTTTTGGAAGAAAAACTCTGCCATGTCGAAGTCGATTTGATTATCAATATCAATCGATGCGTCGTTTGGCATCTTATAAGCATACGTATCTTCTCTATATGCCATTTCACCTATAGCTAATAGTCTATGAAGATCATATACGTATATCGCACCATTTAAGCGGAGTGCTTCCCCAAGATCTTGAGAACGTTTTCCATCACCCAATCGAAGGAAATCTTTCATCGAACCATTGTCTGGTAGAGTGTTTGCCCATTGAGGTGGGTGCTCGCATGGTGTCACTGACACAACAGAAAAAGCGGACTTTTCAACCAAAGACTCTATAGCCTGATCGATGTGGTCAGAGCTACGAAATGGTGATGTTGGCTGAAGCAAAACGACAATATCAGCTTCCTTGGCATACTTCTCTACCGTATAGAAAAGAACGCTTTGAGTGGTTGCGGTATCTGTTGATAACTCTTCCGGCCTTAGCTCGGGTACAGTTATGCCAAACTGACTCGCTACATCTGCAATTTCTTGGTCATCAGTACTGATGAAAATATCATCTATATAAGTACTATTTTGCGCAGCTTCAATTGTCCAACCGATCAGAGGTTTTCCTCCCAATGGAAGTATATTCTTCCTTGGCAGACGCTTGCTGCCCCCCCTAGCAGGGATTACAGCAATCACTTTTTTACCATCTAACATTACTCTAGCCCCAGAGACAGTATATCCATCTGCGCACGGTTAAAATCATCCATACGGCCAATATCAAGCCAATATTCGTGAATTGGGAACATCAATACTTTTTGTCTCTCTTCCATATGTTGCTCGAGCAACGTAGGCATGTCGATTTTCTGATTCTTTTCTACTGATTGAATCACTCGAGGAGACACAACATAGATACCAGCGTTAACAAAAAAGCGTTGAACTGGTTTTTCAACCATGCTGGTAATTTGATTACCGTCCCCATTAATAACACCATAAGGAATTTGGTAGTCGTACTCTCGAACACACATTGTTGCATCTGCATCATTTTCCATATGGAAATTTAGCAAGCGCTGGAAGTCTACTTTGGTCAACACATCGCCATTGATCATAATTAAAGGTAGATCTCTTGGCATATCTTCAGGTAGCAAGCCTAGAGCACCACCGGTACCCAAAGGAGTCTCTTCGTGTACATATGAGATGCTTACCCCCAAATCAGTACCATCGCCAAAGTGTTGGTGAATTTGTTCTGGCATGTAGTGCGTTGAAATGTAGAAGTTGTTGAAGCCCGCTCTAATAAAACTCTTGATTACAGTTTCTAGAATAGGCTTATCACCTACTTTTAACATTGGTTTAGGGCAGTTGTCCGTCAGCGGTCGTAAGCGAGTACCAAAACCACCAGCCATAATGAATACTGGGTTCTGATATTTATCTTTACTCAGCGCACTGTGAAGAGTTTCCAAACCTACGACTTTGTTGTCTTGGTCAAGTAATGGAACCGATAGAATTTGCTTTTTTTCCATTAACTCTACAAGGTGCTCTTTTGATGCGCCTTGCTCTGCGGTAATTGGCTCAGAATTCATCACCTTGGCAACCGAGTCGGTTAACACCAGATCATTTAATAAGCCACGTCGAATATCACCATCAGTAATCATGCCTAGAAGCTTTTTATCTTGATCAACAACCACAGCGACACGCAATGCTTCGCTGTTGATGATTTCTAATGCTTGCTTGATTGTGCTTGATTCTGATATCAGCGTTTTTTGCCAACAATGACTCATATTCTACCTTTTGTTTTCTAAGAATTTGTTTTAATTACTGCTCTAGCAGGATATGCAATGGTATTTTCTTCTAAAGACTTAGTGAGACTAGCACCAGCCCCCACGATAGCGCCACTGCCAATAGATATCCCTTGGATAACCGTTGAACCAGCTCCAACATAGACACTTTCTTTTGTCTCGACTTGACCACACAACGTTGCTTTAGGAGCAATATGGTTATAAGCACCTATTTTACAATCGTGCTCAACCAAGGCACCCGTATTGATTATACTATGGCTCCCCACTGTAGCCCCAGTCTGAATCATCGCCATAGGTAAAATCTGAGCACCGATTTCAATTTTAGAAAAAGGTGAAACGAATGCACTGTCAGCGATGACCGTCTCAAATTGATAACCTAATGAGAGAAAGTATTCATTAATTTTTTTCTTAAAGCCGGATTTGGGCATCATTCCAATACCGTTGACCAAAAGAATCTTGTCTTTGTCAAACCTCAGAATATCTTCGTCTTTTTCAAGGATGGAAATTCCTTTAAATACAGAACGTTGACTGACATCTTCAGGGCTTATCACGGCAAGTATGTCTCTTCCCTGCGTAAGCAGTATTTCAGCAAGAACGGAGGCATGACCGCCTCCACCAATCATTACAATAGGAAGATTCACCTCATCACTCAATGATCAGCTCTCCTGCTTTGTATCCTTTGGTTGCTTTAGTGCTAAGAAGTTCCCAATAGCGATAAGGGGACAAACCAGTGCCTGGACGCTTAATTGTGAGGTTAGATTCTGTTAACTCCTCGCCCTTTTCAATATCCTTTGCTGCTACTAAGCTTTTGCGTGCTACGGATTTGTTTTTCACTTCAGAAACTGTAGGAGTTTTTACGCTAGAGCCTAATGCAATCTCTATCTGACGGATGGCTTTTACCATTGCCTCTAGCTCTTGTGGCTCTAGAGAGGCTTTATGGTCTGGACCTTCCATGTTTTTATCTAACGTAAAATGCTTCTCTATAAGAACAGCACCGCGAGCAACAGCCGCAATTGGAATCGTAATTCCTTCACTATGGTCCGAATAGCCTGCCGCCAAGTCAAATGCTCGCCCTAGCGTATCCATTGCTCTTAGGTTGATTTCTTCCATTGGAGCAGGATATTCCGTCGTACAATGAAGAATTGTTACTTTCTCTTTTAGCGCTTTTTGACCAGCTTCTGATGCATAAGCTTCTTGGAAACCTAGCATCGAAGGTTCTGCTTTTTCATCTGTTGTATAACCGAAAGCAATCACTCCAAGAGCTGTCTCAATTTCGGAAAGTGTTGCCATACCTGTTGATACAATAAGATCACAACCAGTACGAGCATGAGCCAATACAAGAGGAGCGTTCGTTAACTCACCGGAAGGCAACTTCAAGCGCGTTAAACCAAGATCATTGACTAAGAAATCTAAACTTTCTAAATCGAAAGCTGTTGATAGAAACTCAATACCAAGCGAATCACAGTATTTGACGAGATCATGGTGGGTCTCGTACGACAGTTCTAAACGGCTTAACATCGCTAACTGAGACTCTTGCTTTTGAGTATTCGTTACTTGATATTCAGCTTGCTTAGCCTCTTCGGTAACTAGGTTTTTTGCTTTAAAAGTTTGGAACTTTACTATATCCGCTCCAGCTTTGTGAGCAGCATCGACCAACGAAAATGCTAGTTCTTCTTGACCGTTATGGTTTACACCCGCTTCGGCAATAATCAAAGTCATTATTGTCTCACTCTACTTTCTTGTTTAAGTCAGGTTCAATGTTTACATCATAAAAAGACTTACAAGGATCAAAATCCAGTCCTTTAATCATCTCTATGACTTGCTTGCTACTATCACCTTGCCCGTAGGGGTTAGCAATATTTTCATCTTCAGCTTTATACTTTCGGCTCACAGCGAGGCCAATCGCGTTACTGATGGATTCTTTCGTAGCAGTGGTATTTAAAACACTTTTTGCGGCCAAGCGTCCCTTTTGTCTAGCCCCTATATTCACTGTAGGAACATCAAAAGCTGGTACTTCAATAATACCACTCGACGAATTACCAATAACTGCAGCCGCATGCTTTACCGAGCTCAAATAACGCACTTGCCCTAGTGATGGAATAGCCAAGACACGTTTTGGTTGACTTGCCGCATAATCTTCTAGCATTGGGATAATGCGTCGACCCCCGTCATCTGCGTTAGGGTAAGTTAATATAACTTGATGATCAGGGTATTCATCCAATGCGTCTAAAAGCGATTGAAAGCTTTCCTCTGGAGATTCGTTACCCAGAGTAACAGGATGATAAGTAACAACAAAATAAGGTTTTGTGAGCTCAAAACTTAGTGATTCACTCAACTCAGAAACCGTCATAAAAGACGCTCGGTTTAGGTGGTCTAAGCCAATTGCACCAATATTTCGTACACGCGCTGGTGATTCACCAAGTTGAATCACTCGGTTTCGGTATTCGTCTGTCGACGTACCATGTAGGTAACTCAACTTAGTAATCGCATGACGAATTGCATCGTCATAAGCACCTTCTGTTATTTCACCACCATGAAGGTGAATGATCGGAATACGAAGTATCATAGCCGTTTGCGCTGCAGCGAGCGCTTCAAAGCGATCCCCAAGAATGACAAGAACATCTGGTGCTAGTCGCGACAAGGCATCGGCGAACCCTAAGACCCCCAGCCCCATACTTTTCGCTGTACCTACAGCGGAATCAGAAGACAACAAAATCTCTATTTTCTCATCGATATTGAAGCCATCTTTTTCAATTTGTTTGTAAGTATCACCGAATTCCGGTGATAGGTGCATACCAGAAACAAGCAATTGAAGTGTTAGGTCAGGATCGCTTTGTATGTCCTTTAAAAGCCAAAAGAGCAGACCATACTCTGCTCTTGTACCAGTAAAGACCGCAACCTTTTTATGTGTCTGCGTCATGTATGTATTAAACCTACTTAGCCTTTGATTTCCACTGGAGTACTTGGAAGATTGATTAGGTGCGCCTCAATAAACTCTGAGTAAGTTAGGTCACCACGTATTGCATTCTCAAACATAGGTAGTCTGTGCATGAGCTGCCAAATAGGTCGAGTCATCACGCCTGAACCATTTGTGCCTTTAAGTACCTCTTCGCGACTTTCTTTATCCGGACAAATGATTGCATTTAACCAATAGTTTGACTTCGCATACTCTGGCTCAGTGACAAATTTAAAATCTGTACCTTTGAAGAAGTTTTTATAGCGTTCTGCAAGCAATCTCTTTTGCTTCAAATACTGCTCGATAACTTCCATCTGTGCACATCCCAGAGCAGCATTCAGGTTAGGCATGCGGTAGTTAAAGCCAGGTTCATCATGGAAGAATTCATACGGATGAGGAACTTTTGCTGTCGTCGTGACATGCTTAGTACGCACACCTAATTCTTGAGTCTTACATAACACCATGCCACCACCGCCTGTGGTGATGATCTTGTTGCCATTGAAGCTGACAGCACCAAAATCACCAATAGTACCGGTGTGTTTGCCCTTATAGAACGAGCCTAGGCTTTCTGCGGCATCTTCAACCAACGTGATGTTCCATTTCAAGCAAACGGCAACCAGTTCATCAAGCTCTACAGGGTGACCAAACGTGTGCATTGGTATAACGGCTTTGATTCTTCTACCTGTTTTTTTATGGATACACCCCGCGTCTGTGACTTCAGCATTCTCTTCTAAAAATGTATCCACAGCCTTAGGGCACAACCCTAAACTCACTGGAGATACATCCAGAAAAATAGGCTCAGCCCCCATATGATAAAGAGCATTGCAGGTTGCAACAAAAGTCAAAGCTTGCGTAATAACCAGGTCACCTCTTTGAACATCAGCCATGTACAATGCAGCATGCAATGCTGCAGTGCCATTCACTGTCGCTACAGCTTTAGCCGTACCAGTGTAAGCTTCAATTTTTCTCTCAAAATCATCAACAAATTTACCGACGCTAGAAACAAATGTACTTTCAATCGTTTCCATTACGTACGCTTTTTCGTTGCCATCGAACGTCGGTGCATGTAAGGGAATAAATTCGTCTGTTTTGTAAGTATCTCTCACAAATTCAACAATAGATGTCGCTTTCATCGAATGCTCCACTTACATCTTGCTATCGAGGTATTTACCCGTTTCTTTGTGCCCAAAATCAGGGATCATGGTAAAGAACAGTTTCACAATCTGCTCTTTAGTCCAAGCTCGCTCACCTTTCATCTCAGAGATGCTGCTTTCAAACAAAGTAAGAAGCTCTTGCTCATAAAGAGGTTCATTTTTGATGATGCCCAGATTTTCGAATCGAGACATATCCAGCTCTTCTTTATCTGTAAAAAACTCTTCGAAGTCTTTTTCACCTGTTGTATCACTTGCAGTAAATAAACATGGCCACTTACCTTGCTCTGGCAGCGTATGTGCAAGTTGGCGTGCTTCTTCTTCTGTCTCACATAGGTGAGGTTCAAAACCAAGTTGCTCTAGGTATTTCACCGCAATATCTGCAAACGAAATAAGATGCAGAGCTTCGCTCAGTTTCGGGAAGAAAATGTCACGGTTTTCACCAAAGATACAAGACATTAAGCATAGTTCACCCGACTCTTGAGGAGTAACAAAATAACGCTTGATGTCGTTTGGGGCTACGATAGGTTGACGCTTTTGGATACGTTGGTTAAATCCGTGTAGCAGCGAGCCATCAGAGAATGCCACATTTGCAAAGCGAGCAGTTGAGATTGCCATTTGCTCACTTTTACGCATAAGGAACATTTCCATAATGCGCTTTGACGCCCCCATCATGTTAACAGGGTTTGCAGCTTTATCTGTTGAAACACAGAAGTACTTTTTCGCACCAGCATCAATAGACTGCTGAATTGTTTTGTCGGTATTAAAAACATTTACATCGATCATGCGCATCAATGTATAAGGATCTTTTTCACTTCTAACATGCTTAAGCGCAGATAGGTTCAATACATAATCGAACTTACCATCGGCTTTAATGAATGCGTCGTACTCTAGAGAACCAATGTCCAAAGCAAATGTTTGGAAGTCACCATCAATGTAACCAAATGAACTACGGATATCTCGAACAAGCTCTACCATATTGTTTTCACTAATGTCGACAACATGTAGCTTCTTAGGGTTACGTTTGAAAATCTCTTTAGTTACGGCTTGTCCGATTGAGCCAGCGCCGCCCAGAACAAGGAAACTTGACGCAGAAACAATACGTGACAGCTCTGCTTCATAATTTTCAATATCTTGTGTGAATAAGGCTTCGGTACGACCGATTAAAGGCAAAATAGCATTCATTACCAAATCCCCTTGGTATCTACTAAGTATGGTGAGTTTATTGACTCAACTTTAAATTCTTTGTGGTCAACAAGCATGACATGAATGTCAGCCGTCGACTTTGCAGCGTCAAAGCTCTGAAGCTCAACTTGCTCCAATGAACTTGGCAATTGATGAATATTAGGTTCAACTGCAATTACATTCCCCATATGGAAAGAAGCAATTTCTTTTACAATCTGCATTGCAGGGCTTTCACGTAAGTCATCGATGTCAGGCTTAAAAGCTAAGCCGTAACATGCAATTTTAACCTCTTTGGCTGTTTTATCAGTATTCTCTTGCAGGAAGTCTGCAATAGCCATTTTAGTCTTACCGACGACCCAACCAGGCTTACTGTCATTAACTTTACGTGCCGTATGAATAATCTGAGCTTCTGCTGGCGTTTTTGAAACGATAAACCATGGATCAACAGCAATACAGTGGCCACCGACGCCAGGACCCGGTTGAAGGATGTTCACACGAGGGTGACGGTTTGCTAGTGCGATCAACTCCCACACATTGATATCTAACTTATCACAGATAACAGAAAGCTCATTTGCAAATGCAATTTGAACGTCACGAGAGCTGTTTTCAGTTAACTTCGCCATTTCCGCAGTGCGTGCATTGGTGATAACACATTCGCCTTGAACGAATGTTTGGTATAACTCAACTGAGCGTTGTGAACACTTCGGTGTAAGGCCACCAATAACACGGTCATTTTCAACTAATTCTCTCACTACATGACCTGGCAAAACACGCTCTGGACAATGAGCAATATTAATGTCGGCACCTTCACCGTGAGTCTGTGGGAATGTAAGATCTGCACGAGCTTGAGCCAACCATTCAGCCATTTGTTCTGTTGCACCAACTGGTGAGGTTGACTCTAGTATAACTAAGTCACCTTTCTTCAAGACAGGAGCAATTGCTTTACTTGCAGCTTCAATATAGGAAAGGTCAGGTGCAGGAACTTCACCTTCTTTACAAGGTAAGAAGGGAGTTGGAACAGCGATGAGAAACGCATCCGCAGCTTCTGGAGTTGTCACAGCTTTTAGGTAGCCTTCTTTGACAGCGGCATTTACGATCATATCGAGCTCAGGCTCAACGATATGAATTTTACCTTGATTGATAGTGTCTACAGCATGTTGGTTAACATCAACACCAACAACCTTTTTCTTGCGTGATGCGAACATTGCTGCTGTTGGCAGACCAATATAGCCCAAACCTACAACTGATACTGTTTCAAAAGACATATATACTTCTCGTTAAATTAAATTATTTTGCTAGAACATCTAGAATTCGTTGGCATGCTTTTCCATCACCATAAGGGTTATGTGCAAAGCTCATTTCCTTATACGCCTGCTCGTCTTGAAGCAAAGTCGTTAAACCTGTAACGATACGATCTACATTAGTACCAACCAACTTGACCGTACCAGCCTCTACGGCTTCTGGGCGCTCTGTTGTATCTCTCATGACCAACACGGGCTTACCTAAAGAAGGCGCTTCTTCTTGAATGCCGCCCGAGTCGGTAAGAATAATATGAGACCTATTCATTAAGTAAATAAATGGCAAGTATTGTTGAGGCTCAATCAGATGTACATTGCTTATTCCCGCAAGAATTCGGTTTACAGGTTCACGTACATTAGGGTTTAAGTGCATTGGATAAACGATTTGAGCTTCAGGATGCTTCTGTGCAGTAAAGGCTAACGCTTCACAAATACGCTCAAAACCGCCACCAAAACTTTCTCTTCTGTGACCTGTAACAAGTACTAGCTTTTTATCTTCATGGAGAAATGGAAATTGCTCAGAAAGGCTATGTTGAAGAGCCTCATCATGATCGATTTTTTCTTTGATCATCAAAAGAGCATCAATAACAGTATTGCCTGTCACCGAAATGTTCTCTTTATCAAAGTTTTCTCTCAGCAAATTGTTTTGAGATGTCTCTGTTGGTGCAAAGTGATATTGCGTTAGTGCCCCGGTCAACTTTCTATTTGCTTCCTCAGGCCAAGGAGAGTAAATGTTGCCAGTCCTTAAACCTGCCTCTACATGACCAACTGCAATTTGCTCATAATATGCTGCAAGACTCGCCGCAAATGTAGTTGCAGTATCACCATGAACTAAAACAACATCAGGTTTAAACTCTTGCAATACTGGTTTTAATTCCAATAAGATGCGAGCAGTCACATCATTTAGTGACTGGCCTGCTCTCATTAAATCTAGGTCATAATCTGGCTTGATTTCAAATAATTCAAGCACTTGGTCTAGCATCTCTCGATGTTGAGCTGTTACACAGCACTTTGCTTCAAATCGTTCATCAGAAGATAAAGCGTGAACCAAAGGTGCCATCTTTATTGCTTCTGGTCGGGTACCAAATACCGTAAGTACTCTTTTCTTTGTCATCATTACTGACCTAATGTAAAACTTGAATAATAATTTTCATGGGTGCATGAACCTTGTTCATGCACCGTTTTAGTTGTATGTTTCTGCGCTTAACTCAGCGATGTCTCACTAGACTCCAATTGGTCTCTTTTTGCAAACACAAAGCGAATTAGCACAATCATAACACCAAGAATACCGCCAAGTAGTGTTCCTGCAATACAGATAAGCGCTCTCTTAGGTGATGCTTTTTCTTCTGGGACTACAGCAGGGTCGATCACTTTAAATACGAATTCTTCTTGAGCTTCTGCAAGCATTAGATTTTTTGTTTGCTCTTCAATTAACTTGTAAAAAGCAGATTGCATATCTGCCACAGCCGTTTTTTGAAGCTGTTCACTCAAGTAAGTTAGGTTTTTATTGGTATCTCGAATTGTACGCTCACGCATTACTTGGTTAATATCTTCAATCAGCCAGTTTACCCATTGTTGAGCTACATATGGTGAGTAGTGGTTCACCGATAGTCTAAATAAACCCGATTCTTTGTCGGGCTCAATACTCAAAACCTCAGTAACGAACAAACGGTAGGCTTCTTGTGCTGTTGGCTTAGCCCCCTTAAGTCCTTGAGGTTTTCTCAACCAAACTTGTTTCCCTTCATCGTAAAGTTCATCATCTAATATCAATTTGTTGGCACCCATGTCCCAACCTTTACTCCCCATAAGAGGAACTAAAATGTCATGCTTCTCTACAAAAGATTCAATAAACTGACGAGACTTAATTACCTGAACAGCTAAGTCAGTTTGATTGCTTTGGCTTGG
Organism: Vibrio sp. LB10LO1; assembly: GCF_010092875.1. Taxonomy (NCBI): domain Bacteria; kingdom Pseudomonadati; phylum Pseudomonadota; class Gammaproteobacteria; order Vibrionales; family Vibrionaceae; genus Vibrio; species Vibrio sp. LB10LO1. The sequence goes on along the minus strand of NZ_JAADJW010000023.1, from coordinate 52,314 downwards.
TAAGCTAACTCCAGCAAGTGACGCCAATCCGCCAAGCTGACCAGACATAGCCGCTAGACCACTAGCATTGGAGTCTTGAGCTGGAGATAAAAGAGCGTCTGCTCTGTAAATATTCGGTTTTGAAAGCGCAAATGCCACAGCTGCGACAGCAAAAATGACAGTGGTAACAATAATGATCCACTTTCCCTGCCAAAACGCGGAGAGTAATTCACGTAGGTCTATCTCATCTTCGGCAGGAGTATGGGTATGAGGATAGGGGGGCAGGTTTGGGTATTGCTCAGATTTCATTTAACTTTATCCTAGCCAATTAACTTATTGCTCATTGATTAAATACAGATATATACAAACAAAAAACGTGAGCCCAGATATCATCTAGACTCACGACTGTTTTTGTTACTGAAGTGCGTTAATCGCTACACCAGTCTGGTATAGGATCTGTGTTGCAGCAGTCCAAGTACTTAGAGCATCGCGGTAATCAGTATCAATTGGCACTACAATCGTATCACCTGCTTTTAGCTCTTCTTTGTCATTTCCAAACCAGTAACCCGAACTCGGTTTGTAAACCGACCCATCAGCTCTAACAACGAAGATACGGTCTTCATCAGCTTGCTTCTTAACGCCGCCCGCTTTGTTTAGGTAATCATCTACGTCAAGCTTATTATCTAGAAGGTAAGTGATTGATACCTGCACCTCACCCATAATAGATACGGTGTTACGGAATGTAGGGATAAAGAGGAAGTCACCATCTTCAAGCATAAAGTCTGCTGATTTATCGCCTTTAATCACTCTGTCTAGTTGAACAACCATACGACCAAGAGCCTTACTTTTGCTTGCTTCTTCAACAAACAAAAGAGTCTTATCTGGATCAGAGATCACTGATCCCAAGTTACTATCAGCTCGGAACGTTTTCTTAGCCGTTTCAGCGCGCATATCAGCAGCGTATTGATTAAGCAATTTTTGCTCTTGAAGACGCAACGCTTCCCTTGTAAAGATTGCTCCTTGTGGATGAGCAAACTCGGTTAAGCCACCTGCGCGCTTCAATAGTTCACCTAACGTTTCCCCTTGACGCACTGTATATGTACCAGGGAAACGAACCTCGCCCTGTAAAACGACCGTACTTTGTAGTTTGATGTTTGGTTTTTCTAAAATGTTGAGGCGGTCTCTTGCTGTAATAATGACGTCGCTAGAAACATCTCCCTGAATAACTTTTCTTAAGTCTATTCTCTCTACATCGATACGAGCACGTTCATCAACACTATTGATAACTGTGCGTGCCAACTCTGCATTAATAGTATATGCATTGTAAGTTAGCCCACCGGCAGCCTCTAAAAGCTTTGAAGTAGTCGTTCGGGCCTCTATTGGGTAGCGTCCCGGGTGTTTTACCTCACCAAAGACTTCCGCGATTTCAGGAGCAGCCCCAAGGCGAGATTGCTGTTGCAATTGCAGTAAAACCGGAGCTAGCAAAGAGCGGCGAGTATTTTGTTTGAGAGTATCTAAATCATCTTGTGTGATTTCTTTACCTCGAAAGATTATTTTTATCTCTTGTTCTTGAGCTAAATTGCCAGGAATTTCACTGCTATTAGCTTTAGTACTGTTGACTTGTGATACTCCAGCACTTACTGCTTGAGAACTTACAGAAGAATCTAAAACGGCCTCTTCTTTACGCTTCTCATTAAGGGCTTGCTCTTGTGCTTGCTCTAAGGTCTTGACTTTATTAGTCGTCTCCGAGTCAGAAATAGAGTCCAAATCTTCATTGTTAAAGCGGTTGAAAACCAGAATTCTATCACGAGACATTAACTTCAAGTTATCAGAGCTATTCGGTGCCAAGATAGCCTGAGCTAAGTTTATTTGGTGGACTTCAATATCTCGTTGAGCATTCACTTCTCGAACGACAACAGCGTAATTTACATCAGCAGTTGAGTTGAATGCCGTATCTACAGAGCTGAATAGATCCGCGACTCTCAAACCATTTTTCCATTCAAGGTAACCTGGGTGTTTAACGTCACCTTCCACTTGGATATAACGGGTAAGTTCCTCGCTCTTTCTTTGCACATCTACCACATCACCAGAATGCACCTTGGCACTCTTCACAGTCGAACTGTTAAAGTTCAATGTAATGGCATCACGATGACCTTTTGAGGCATACCGTTTTACTTCAACTTGCTCGGTATATGCATTAGCAGTAAAGCCACCAGCTAAACGAATAGCGGTGTCGTAACTCTCACCTGATTTCATCTCGTAGATTGCAGGTCTATTTACTTCACCATCAATGGTAATTGTTGGCCCTACAGAACCAATGAATACAACGTCTCCAGGCAATAAGCGCACATCATTACTTGCATCACCCTTTAAAAGTAAATCATACAGATCAAGCTTACGAATTACCTTTCCATCACGCTTTAATTGGACATTTCTTAACGCACCACTCTCACCAAAACCACCACTGTAATAGATCGCTTGAGACACTGTAGTTAGAGCACTTACACTGTAAGCTCCAGGCTTGTATGCATCACCCATGACAAAAACTTGCATAGTTCGCAGTTCACCCATTGAGATATCACTACGAACACCAATTATTTGTTCTTTTACTCTTGTGGTTAGAGAGTCTCTCACTTCTGAAAAAGACAAACCTGCGACTTGGATCGGGCCTAACGATGGGAAATTAATCGTACCAGCCCTATTTACTCGTAAGCGGTGCGTAGTGTTGTCTTTACCAAATAACTGAACAACGATCTCATCTCCTGCTCCAACGGTGTAATTTGCTGGTACAGGAACATCACTAATAGGTGCGAATGTGCTAGGAGAACCAGAAAATAGGTCTAAGCCAAATCGCTTAAGTTCTTCATCGCCTCTAGTTTTAGTTACTGACTCATCATTTTGACCTGTCAGGTTATTCATATCTCTTGGCTGAATAACCTGAGGGTTTTGGAAAGTACTTCCTTGATTAGCACTTTGAGAAGGGACAGAGAAACCATATTTGTCTGCTAGCGATTTTTGCTGATCTGCAGGCAAGTTTTGAAACATTTTGATCTGTTCTGGTGTTGGTTTTTGGGCCAACGCACTTGCTGTAAAGCTACTTGCTAGCAAAACTATAGCGGCAACTGAAAGGTATCCTTTGAACATGTCGTGTAAATTCGCCGTGTTAGAGTTATTAAAAGTTATATCCAATAAAATTTGGTCTCATGTTGCATTTCTGCCAAGACTAAAATCTATGCTGGAAGCCTATCGTCATTGTATTCATGCGTATACTTTCTTCTGAAACATTATCCACAAACTCAAAAACCACTGCGTTCTTGTTATCCAATGCGTAATGAAGACCTAAACCGAAACTGAATCCATTTTCTTTTGATGAACCCACCCCCTGTTGGTTGACTTCTACACTTGATACTCCAGCAAGCCCGTACATCGCAACACGCCCACTGACGGGCATATTTAGCTTTAAAAAGCCGCTAGCCAGTTGATCGATAGCTAAGCCACTATCTCTTTGTATAGAGGTGCCATATCGTGCCTCTAAAGCAACATAATCATTAAAAAAATAACCAACTTGCGCTTGTAAGACGAAAGGAGAGCCTTCGACTATTGCGCCTTGGTTATTGAATTGATGCTCTGCATTAGCATAACTAACGGCTGCTCCAGTATAAAAATCTGCAGACGCAGAGAAAGAGATGCAACTCGCAGTTACTAGACAAGCCAATCCTAAGCTTCTTTTTTTATTCGTCACGAAAGTGCCCTCTACAAACTAAACTCGCGATACTTTTTAGTTAGCGCTTTGGGAATTGAACGTATATAACCCACGCTACCGCCCTGAGGCATTGCGCTAGCCACTATTCGCCAGTTTAACTAACTCAATTGACGCTAGATATTATTCTATGGTCATAAATTTGATTTCCTTAACCTTGAACATGACTCCGTTAGTGTCTTTCCAAGGGCTCGCAAATTATGCACGGATTGACATTGATCAGCAAGTCAGCCCTGATACGAACCTTGGTTTCAGATATAAGACTTTAGAGTTGTCCGAGCATTGTAAAAGTTAATGTTCATAGCTAAACCAAAATAAGAAACTATTTACATGTTGGATGATTTTTATCTAAAATAGGAATTGGTGTGCAAATACCAAACATCGATGTTTAATACCGGAAATACAAGGATTAATAATGAAAAACACAGCTCTAGCTATTCTTATGGCTCTAAGCGCGTCAACAGCTTTCGCAGCCGATACAGGTGCGGAAGCAGGCAACACTGCAGCAGCATCTGCATCTGCAACTGGTACAACAGCAGTTGCTGTTGGTGCTGCGGCAGCTGTAACAGTTGTTGCAGTAGCAGCATCTGACAGTGACTCTACTTCTACTTCTACTTCTACTTCTACTTCAGCAGCTAAGTAAGTTTTAAAAGTAGTTTGTATGCATATCGCCCTGAATATTCAGGGCGATTTTATTTGCATGAGGGAATAATGAAACAAACTCTTACTTTAAAGTGCTGCAAAGCACTCTCGCTTGTGCTGTTTTTGATCGGCTCTATTGGGTGTACTCAAAAGTTCAATGATGTGTCTGCAACAGTCAAAGAAGCATATAGTAATTATGTCGATATTGAGTTAACAGCAGATGAGATCAGAGATGTCCCATATGCAAGTGCATATTTAACTATCGGCTCACAAAAACAAGTTTTTGTCGTTCTTGCTTTTGCTGAAGAAAACAAAAAAACAGGCATAACTCGATTAAAATGGGTCAGCGCAGACAATGCGATGATCATCACCGAGAATGGACGAATTGTGAAAACTCTCGGGCTACAGTCTAACAACCTTGCTGGTATTCAGAGTCGAGTGCCACAATATGATGCCATAAGCGATACTCCAGTAGCATATGGCGCTGTTTACGATTGGACTCCTAATTACCGCTACTCCTTTCCAGCAAAAATTACGCGAACCAAATTACAACGCGAACCTGTAGTAACCCCTTTGGGTACAACCAATACCACTGTTTACAAAGAGAAAGTTGTATTTACCACTTTAGATTCTGAGTTAACTAATACTTACTGGGTATCAGATTCAGGCGAAGTAATACAAAGCTTACAATACCTTGGACCTGACATGCTTCCCGTTAAGTTTGTCGTATTAAAAGGGTACGCGAAGAAATGAGATCATTATTGTCAGCATTAAGCTTATGCGTTCTCTCTAGCTCAATATACGCAGCATCGCCTCAAACCACAGTTGAGCTCACTGGCTTACAAAAATCTCTTAACTTTGATGGAAAAGTCAGGCTTGTAGAGATCATGAAAGCTAGCCAACAGCATGGCGCATCAATGGACTACCCTTTAGCCACGACTTTGTTTGATGAATCAGAAGAAGCGAAAGAGTACGCCTCATCACTTAAGTCCTTTGTATTAAATCAACTAATGCAAAAGAACCTTATCTCGCATCCGTTTTATAAATTCATTCAAGACAACGCATTCTCTAAAAGAGTTTTGTCGGACCTAGATCTTGATGAGTTACGCCTTAAAAAGGATAGAAACCCTCTAATTTCAGGTGAGTATTCATTAATAACACCTGACCGAAGCGATAGAATTCTACTTTTAGGCAACTTAGATAGTGTTAATATACTAAAGAATCAACAAGGCCTGCCACTATCGGATATTCTTACAAACTTAAACGATATTTATGATAGTCGTAACCCTTATCCTGTCATTATATATCCTGATGGCAAAGTTGTTGAGCCACATAAAGGTCATTGGAAAAGCACATATTATTATTTGCCGCCGCTATCAATTGTATATTTCCCATTTGCTGACTTCCGCTCATCAGAACTGGATAAGAGCATAGTGGAGCTACTTACCTTATTGAAGACTCATCCATGAAACTCATTAAAAGTACTCTTGTCTTAACAACAATGAGTCCCCTACTAACGTGGGCTCAAAGCACTCCTTTCGAAGCACCACCATTACAGCCATCTCAAATGGATTATGGTGGCGTTGGTTTAATGCAGATGCCAACTGGACGAATGGCTCCTGAAGGAGAGTTCAACTTTAGCGTTACATCTAGCAACGAATACCTTTTCTACAATGCCACTCTACAAGTAATGCCTTGGGCCGAAGCTACGATTAGATATACGATTGTCGACGGGCTACCATATTGTACAGACCCAAGATTCTGTGGTGACAATGAGTATACTGATAAAGGTATCGATTTTAAGTTTAGACTATTAGAGGAAAGTCAATACTTACCTGAGGTGTCCTTTGGTGTTAGGGATTTTGCAGGTACAGGACTGTTTGACTCAGAGTACTTCGCTGCAACCAAACAGTATTCTAATAAGAACTTAGGTACTTTTGATTTTACTTTGGGTATTGGCTGGGGCTCAATGGGTACCAGAGACAATATTTCTAACCCAGCTTGTGAAATTTCAGACCGATTCTGTACACGACCTGATGATTACCAGCTTACAGGTGGAACAACCAATTACGATCGTTTCTTCAAAGGTCCAGCTGCGTTGTTTGGTGGTATAGAATACCAAACGCTTCATGCGCCACTGCGCCTTAAAGTTGAATATGACAGTAACGATTACAGTGAAGACTTCCCTGTTGTTCAAGGAGGGGTAGACATGACTCCTCATACCCCATGGAACTTTGGTGTGTTGTATCGCTTAGGTAGCATCGCCGATTTGCGCTTGAGCTATGAGCGGGGAGATACTTTAGTCGCAGGAGTGAGTTTAAATACAAACTTCAATAATATGCCATCGTTTTGGCGTGATACTCCTACACCTGAATTAAAAGATGAGCAGCCAGAAACGATCTCAGATGTTGATTGGAAGCGAGTGAGCGAAGATTTAGATCAGATCGCCGGATATGAGGCAAATCAAATTTATGTCTCTGATAGTGAAGTGACTATTGTCGGTGAGCAGACCAAATATCGAGATAGAAACAAGGCTTATGAAAAAGCAGGTGCGATACTTCATAACCAACTACCAAAAGATATTGACGCTTATACAGTTGAAGAAAGAAACAACGGTTTATCAGGACATCGAGCCACGATATCAGCAAATGATTATGTTGATGTAGCCAATGTAAATTACATAGCCCCGAATATCGAAGACGCACTCGATGAAACACCTGGTTTGGCTAATGAAAAACAGACTAAAGTTTACGATGGCTTTGAAAGGTTTGATTGGGGATTTGCACCTCAACTAGTACAAACTTTAGGTAACCCTGAAGAATTTTATCTATTTAGTGTCGGTTTAAAAGGAAGCGCATCTTACTGGTTCAATGACAATCTCGAGATTGGTGGATCATTATACTGGGATTGGTATAACAACTATGACAAGTATAACTACATAACTCCTCCAGATGGAACGAGTGTTCCACGTGTTCGAACCATGTTCAGGGCTTATACTAATGAACACGATGTGACGATGACTAACTTGCAACTTACTTGGTTCCAAAACTACTCCGACAGTATGGACCAACAGTTCTATGCAGGTTACTTAGAAAGTATGTTTGCAGGTGTTGGTACTGAGTTTTTATACCGACCACAAGGCGCAAACTGGGCGATTGGTGCTGATTTTAATTTAATTTCACAACGAGATCCTCAAAGTTACTTCGGTGTCTATGATGAAGAATGGCAGCGTGTCCCGGGGTATGGAAGAGATTTCCGAGTTATAGACCAGGGCTTTACTGGTTTTGTGTCCGGCTACTACTACCCACAATGGGACTTCTTACAAAACTTGATGATTCAAGTCGACGTCGGCCAGTTCTTAGCTGGCGATGTTGGAACGCAATTGAATGTATCGAAACAGTTCAAGAGTGGTGTTATCGCAGGTGCATATGCATCCTTCACAGACCTCTCAGCTGAAGAGTTTGGAGAAGGTAGTTTCACAAAGGGCTTCTACATATCAATCCCATTTGACATCATGACTGTAAAACCAAGTAAAAACCGTGCTAACTTTAATTGGCAGCCTCTTACTCGAGATGGCGGACAGAAACTCGGTCGCAAATACAACTTGATCGAACTAACAGATCACAGAAACCCTTGGTACCAACGTCCAAATACGTCAGACGAAAAATAATCTAGTTCTGATTAGATGACTTAACTAAAACAAAGGAAGCTTCGGCTTCCTTTTTGTTTGCCTAATGACAACGACTTCCCCTAGTACTAGCACCTAAAGGCTTAACTCTGCTAAACTTCCTGAGAAAATTTTAATCTATGGTGGAAGTCTTATGATCATCGTAACTGGTGGTGCTGGCATGATCGGCAGCAACATTGTTAAAGCTCTGAACGAAGCAGGTATTAACGATATTCTCGTTGTCGACAACCTAAAAAATGGCAAGAAGTTTAAAAACTTAGTTGATCTTGATATCACAGATTACATGGATCGTGATGACTTCCTTACCCAAATCATGGCAGGTGATGACTTCGGCCCTATCGAAGCCATCTTCCATGAAGGTGCTTGTTCTGCGACAACTGAGTGGGACGGCAAGTACATGATGCTAAACAACTATGAGTACTCAAAAGAGTTGCTTCATTACTGTCTAGATCGTGAAATTCCATTCCTATACGCGTCATCAGCTGCGACATACGGTGAGACAGAAACGTTTGTTGAGGAGCGTGAATACGAAGGCGCACTCAATGTATACGGCTACTCGAAACAGCAATTTGATAACTACGTTCGTCGCCTATGGAAAGACGCAGAAGAGCATGGCGAACAGCTTTCTCAAATCACTGGTTTCCGTTACTTCAATGTATACGGCCCACGTGAAGATCACAAAGGAAGCATGGCATCAGTTGCCTTCCACCTAAATAACCAAATCAATGCCGGCGAAAACCCTAAACTATTTGAGCGAAGCGAAAGCTTTAAGCGTGACTTTATTTATGTTGGCGATGTATGCAAAGTAAACCTTTGGTTCTTTGAAAATGGTGTTTCTGGCATCTTCAACTGTGGTACTGGCCGTGCAGAATCTTTTGAAGAAGTAGCAAAAGCGGTTATCAAGCACCACAACAAAGGTGAAATCCAAACCATTCCGTTCCCTGAGCACCTGAAAGGCGCTTACCAAGAATTCACTCAAGCGGATCTAACTAAGCTTCGTGCAGCTGGTTGTGATGTAGAATTCAAAACGGTAGCAGAGGGTGTTGCTGAATACCTAGCGATTCAAAACCGTTAATTCCCCGCAAAGGTGGTAGTTAACTCTCTACCACCTTTACTCTGGTATTATTACTAGTATCATTTCTACATACCTCCACTCGCCTCTCTCCAAAAAATATAGGTACTTAAAACTTCATGACTAATCAACGTGATGATTTCGATCCTAAAGCTTATAACCCTGAATTTAAGCGCCACTTTTTAGCGCCGAAGTATTGGGGGACATGGGTAGGCGTTGTCCTTTCTTTGCCGCTTGCTTTATTACCTTTAGGGGTTCAGAAATGGCTGGCAAAAACTATCGCGAAGAAACTGGCTAAATCGCACAAAGGTCCGGCTCACCGAGCTCGTGTCAACTTTGAGCTGTGCTTCCCAGAGAGATCATTTGAAGAGCGCGAAGCACTGATTGAAAAAACGCTTTATACCGCAGCATTATTCTTTTTCCGTTTCAGCTTACTAAGCTTACGTTCATCTAAATGGTTACAGCAGCGTTGCCAAATCCGAGGTTTAGAAATCCTTCAAAAACACATCGACAATGATGAGAAAGTCATTTTGATGGTTCCACACTCATGGGCAATTGATATTCCTGCGGTGTTGCTTGCCTCGATGGGGATGCCCGTCTCTGCAATGGCAAAAAAGCAGAAAAATGAAGTGGCTGATTGGCTAATGCACGAACAACGTGTGCAATATGGCGGTCGCGTTTATGAACGCTCTGGTGGTGTTAAGCCGTTTTTGAAATCAGTTCGTGACGGTTACATTGGCTATTACTTACCCGATCAGGATCATGGCCCTGAACACAGCGTTTTTGTCGATTTCTTTGCGACCAGAAAAGCAACGCTTCCTGGTTTAGGTAAAATTGCTAAACTATCACGCGCTAAAGTGTTACCTATGTTTGCTTCTATGAACACAGAAGATGGTACGTTTGATATCGAAATCTTACCGGCGTTTGAGCTAGATAAAGGCGAAGAACAAGACGCTCGCACTTGTAATCAAGCGATCGAGTACTTTGTTGCAAATAAACCAGAACAATACATGTGGGTGCTACAACTTCTGCATTCTCAAGAAGACGGCAATAACTATTACAACCTATTTAAACCGAGATACAACACTGACTGGCAAATAAGCAAATGAAAAAAATCTTAATTATTGGCCCTTCTTGGGTTGGCGATATGGTGATGTCGCAGTCTCTTTATATTGTCTTAAAGCAACTTCATCCAGAAAGCCAAATTGATGTGATTGCACCAGGTTGGTGTAAACCAATTCTTGAGCGCATGCCAGAAATCCACCAAGCCATTGAAATGCCTATTGGTCATGGTGAATTCAACTTACTTGGTCGTCGCGAAATCGGTAAATCATTACGAGAAAAACAGTACGACCACGCCTACATCCTGCCGAAGTCTGCAAAATCAGCTCTTATCCCTTGGTTCGCAAACATTCCGCTTCGAACAGGTTGGAAAGGCGAGATGCGTTACGGTCTGCTCAATGACTTGCGACCAAACATGAAGTCTTTTCAATTCATGGTTGAACGCTATGTGGCATTAGCTTACCCACAAGAAGAGATGATCGACTCTGCTTCTCTAGGTGGTTTAGAAACCCTACCTCGCCCTAGCCTGTTTATTGATAAAAAAGAGCAAGCTGAAGCGATTACTAAGTTTAACCTCAATCAAAAGGCGCCTGTTGTTGGCCTGTGCCCAGGGGCAGAGTTTGGCCCTGCTAAAAAATGGCCTGAAACACATTACGCAGAAGTCGCGTCAGCTATGGCAAGTGCAGGAAAGCAAGTGTGGCTATTTGGTTCTCAAAAAGACCTTGAGACCTGTAACAACATCAAACAATTAGTACCTCAAGAACATCAGCACCAGATTCATGTTTTGGCAGGACAAACTAGCTTGATTGAGGCAGTTGATCTGCTGGCGGCATGTCAGACTGTTGTAGCAAATGACTCGGGTCTTATGCACGTGGCAGCTGCCGTTGGTTGTAACGTCGTTGCGGTCTATGGTTCAACATCTCCAAAGTACACTCCACCGCTTGCGGAAAAGGTAGAGATTGTTCATACCGATATTGACTGCCGTCCGTGCTTTAAGCGTGAGTGTGAGTTTAAGCACCTTAAGTGTTTAACTGAGTTATCACCAAAACAGGTGCTAGATAGCATCCAAAAACTTGAAGCGATAACGGTAAGTTCATGCTAATTCGCATTTTTTACACATTGCTGCTTGCCCTCGCATCCCCTTTCCTATTGTTTGGTTTATACAAAAGTAAATCGAACAAGCCAAAGTTTGGTCAACGATGGAAAGAGCATTTTGGTAGAACTCCAAAGCTAGAGACAACTGAGCGCCCTATTTGGATTCATGCGGTTTCGGTCGGTGAAAGCATCGCCGCTATCCCACTCATTAAAGAGCTGAAAAAGCAAAACCCAACCCAACCTATTTTGGTCACCACCACAACCAGCACTGGTGCGGAACAAATTGCTAAGTTGGGCGACTTAGTTGAACATCGCTATATGCCTATCGATTTCGGTTTTGCCGTGAAAGGCTTTCTAAAGACAATGCGCCCAAAGCAAATGTTGATAATCGAAACCGAGCTTTGGCCAAACACGCTTAACGATGTCCACAATGCAGGAATCCCTATCATAGTGGTCAACGCTCGCCTCTCTGAAAAGTCGTGTAGGAACTACGCAAAAGTGCAGCCACTGTTTGACCTCCTACATCCATGCATAGATAAACTCCTTTGCCAGACGGAGTCAGATGCTGAGCGCTTTGAACGTTTAGGTATCGAGAAAAACAAACTTTTTGTTACTGGCTCGATAAAGTTTGATGTTCAGATATCAGACGACGTAAAAGAAAAAGCTAAATCGCTGAGGAATGCACTCGGATTAGAGCGCCCCATTTGGATTGCTGCCAGCACTCATAAAGGGGAAGACGAGCAGGTATTAGAAGCTCACAAAAAAATCTTGGAATCTCACCCAAATGCTCTTTTAATCCTTGTTCCAAGACATCCAGAGCGATTCGAAGATGTATTTGAGCTTTGCCAAGGTCAAGGCTTTGAAACTGCTCGCCGTACAAGCCAAGAAGAAGTAACAACATCGACCCAGGTTTATCTTGGAGATACCATGGGTGAGATGCTGATCTTGATTGGTGCTTCCGATATATGCTTTACGGGCGGTAGTTTAATTGGCGATAAGGTTGGTGGGCATAATGTCCTAGAACCTGCAGCTTTGGGTGTGCCGATCATCACAGGGCCGAGCTATTTTAATTTCCAAGAAATTGTCGACAAGATGGTATCTTTTTCTGCGATAGCGATTACTTCAAACGCAAGCACCCTTGCAATTGAAATAAAGGAGCTAATTCAAAATGAAAGAGCTTACCATCAAACCAAGGTAAGCCTACTTTCTGTCGTAAACTCAAGCCAAGGCTCATTACAAAAAACTCTGGATAAGGTAACTTTATAAACTATGGATCTTTTTGTTGTTACATCACCCATGCAGTATGTTTGTGCCTTAGAGGCTAAAACATTCTTTAACAGCCAAGAAGCGATCTTACTGTTGGTAAACCAGAAAAGTACGCTTGGTTTAGAGCAACAAAACCGACTTTTTAATGCTAAAGAGTGGCAAAATATCATCACAATTGATAGGGGGAACCGTAGTGTTGCTGTCCCTAAAGCAATCAAAGAGATCAAGAAAGCCCTAAATGGGTGTTCGATACAACGTTTTTTCTATGCTGAATTTAATGCTTGGCGAACAAAACTAATACTAAAAAACCTCAATATAGAGAAACAAATCTATTTTGATGATGGTACGCTTACACTGTCGGAATACCCGAAGTATATACTGCCTAAAAAAGACTTTTACCGCCCAAGGTTCCTTCAAGATTTAGTGGTGCGCCTTAATGGATGTAAACCAATTGGTCATTTAAAACCTTCTGATAATCTAGAAGTTTTTACGATGTTCAACTTAAACCCGATAGCACATAAAGTACATAAGAATTCCTTGAGCAGATTAAAGGGGGAGTATGGCAACCCATCTCTATATAATAGAGATGCTCCAATTGGCTATATAGGACAAGGTGCTATTGGTGACAAGTATCAAAAATCGGTATCAGAATACATTGAAGAGATTGATACTCTCGCTAAGTCTAGCAATCGAAAAATTATATACTTCCCTCACCGAACAGAGCGAGATGAAGTAAAAGAGGCACTACAGGGAAAAAGCTACATTATATACCACCGTAGTGAATATCCTCTAGAAATAGAGTTAATCGATAAAGGTATTGAACTCTCTGGATTCGTAGGAACTTACTCAACAGTAATGTTTACTTGCAGACTACTATATCCAGATATGCCTATTTATACGATATCCGATGACTACCCTGATAAAGTGTTTCGAGCAGAACTAAGAAGACAGTTCAAAGCTATTAATGTAAAGAAAATTAATAGCTTTCAAGACTTATGACAATCTTCTTTTATTAAGGAAGAATTCAGCTAATTCAAAATCAAACTGTTGATCAATATCGAATGAGTCCTTGTTTTCCATGACAAAAGCAAAGGACTCACTTGTATAGCAGATCTCTTGGTATTCGAGTAATTTTTCAACATCAAATATATAAATCGCACCATTGAAGCGATAAAAGCTCCCTAAATCTTGAGAACGCTTTAGAGCTTCTGGTCGAATAAAGTTTTCCATTGAACCATTGTCTGGCAATGTATTTGACCAAAGTGGAGGATGCTCACACGGTGTCACAGATACAACAGAAAAAGCTTGTTTCTCAATAAATAGCTCTAGAGCCTGATCGATATGCTGTGAAGTACGCAAAGGCGACGTGGGTTGGAGTAAAATGACTATATCAAAATCAGTACCAAATTTTTCCAACGTGTACGTTAGGACATTCGCTGTCGATGCAGTATCAGAAGCTAAGTGCTCTGGACGAAGTTCAGGTGCAGGAATCCCTAAACCTGCAGCTACATCAGCGATCTCCTGATCATCTGTGCTTATAAATATATCATCAATATACTCACTACCTTTCGCCGCATCAATAGACCAACCAATTAATGGCTTCCCTGCAATTGGCAAGATATTCTTTCTTGGTAACCGTTTACTCCCTCCTCGAGCAGGGATAAACGCTAATACCTTTTTTCCATCAATCATTAATATGTCCTTAAGTTCAATCTACATACTTTAATTTAAGTAAAACATTACGATTCATTTTCTATGCTTAACTTTCTTTTTTATTAGTAATACTTTTATTATTGCCCACTATCGAGCTGTTATCAGCCACGTTTTTTGTGATGACCGCATTTGCTCCAACGTAACAATTCTTACCAATTGAAATCCCACCAATGATCTTTGCCCCACTGCCAATGTAAGTATTTTCTGATACGTGAGCCATCGAGTTATCGGAGTCAAAGTTGCTGCCAATCGTGACTTGTTGATAAATTCGACATCCCTTTTCCACTTTTGCTTGCGAACCGATCACAATTCCACAAGGGTGAGGAAACAAGACTGTTGGATGAATGTCGGCTAAATGGCTAACATCACAGTTGTAAACATAAAAAATACGTCTTTGAAAACGCTTGCGTATAAAACGAGAGTGTTGCGTCCCCCAAAACATTAGATCTAATTCGGCGCGAAACTTATTTGAGGGTTCAGACGTAGAAAGCCATTTTATCAATAGTTTAAGCATCCTATTTGACCTTCTTCGGTGGGTTACGAAATAAATGCCACTTACGCCAAAGAGCACACTGAATAGAGTACAACTCGCGCGTAAGTCGATTCATTTTATTACTCTTCTCGAGCTTACCGACACTAGAATCAAAATCTGTTTCATTCTTAACGATACCTGGCACTATGCCTCGGCATGCAACTTCATTTGACCAAAACTGGTCCATGTAATCATCAACGGGCAGTAGCCATTCTTGAGCAGATTCAATGAACCTTTTTGCTGCCATTGGAGTGACGAAGTAAGATCGAGTTGCGCCTGGGCCTCGTAAATACTCGACGACATCATGAGATTTATATGAACCAATTTTGACGAATGGCCGTTTGCGTCCATTAACAAATAAACGAACATAACCATATGGTTGGAGCTCGTTGATGTTTTTCATCGAATCATCAAAACATTCTTCTAGTTGAGCATCATCCTCAATGACAACAATCGGCTCATTTAACTCTAGGCACTTTTCCCAAAGCAAATAGTGACTGGCGAAGCACCCCAATTCACCTGGTGTCATTCCATAGCCTTTCACTCTAAGTCTTTTCTCAACGTTGTACTTGCTAAACAGAGGATGCTCGCCTTTACGTCCATCTATTGCATCAAAAAACTCAAAGTCTTGCTCTACACCAGCAAATTGAGCTTCGATATGCGCGCGGCGCTCAACTGCGCTTTCCAAACTAATCACAAACGTACGCATTCTCTATCCTTTATTACTTTGGTGGTAACCGCTTAGCAAACAGTCAAAATCTTGGAGGCTCCACGCAATCGCGCATTTACCTTTTTCTTTATTAAATGAGCGCAATAGTCGCTCTAAGTTCTCTTTAGAAACCTTAGTATCTGTAGATGAAAAGCACTTATCAAAGTCGATAATCCAGACCTTGTCTTGGTCATCAATTAAGATGTTATGAATATTTAAGTCAGTATGGTTCACATTAACGTTATGCATCTTGGCAATTTCTTGCCCAATCTTCTGGTACATCACTTCCGGTAATGGTTTTTCTCGCAAAATACTGACCAAATCTCTGGCATTTGGGATTCTTTCGCTGAGCAGATCCGCTTGGTAAGTCAAACCTGTTTTAACTGCTCGCGCGGCAATCGGGCGAGGAACATTAACGCCGGCATCTATCAAAATCTGCAAAAGATTTAACTCCTGAGCACTACGAGTTTGTTCCCAACCAGAAAACCAGTATTGGTCTTTCACAAGTTTGCCGAATAGACCACCTCGGCGATAATGTCGAAGGGCTGCTTGCATAGAGTCGAGTTGAACAAACCAGGTTGTTCCCCGACCAGAAGCGCTGCCCAAGATTTTACCTTGTTCTTGCCAATAGCCGGCATCAAACAATGGCAATGTTGGGTCTGAAATGATTTCATCATCAAACCAAATCGTGCAATTACCTTGTTGTGAAGTTTGAATCATATCTTTGATACTCACAGATAAAGTGATTTAGAGATACAGACTAAGCAAGATATACAGCCATGTGAATCCAGCGAACGCTAATGCCACCATAACCGCCGCTGAGCCGATATCTTTTGCTCGCCCACTCAATTCATGATGCTCGACACCCACGCGATCCACTACCGCCTCTATCGCGGAATTGATCAACTCAACAATCAGAACAAGAACGACGACACCAAGCATCAAAATTCGTTCTATGACACTCAAGTCAAAAACACAGACCAAAACGATGGCAATGGCTAGCATCACAAGCTCTTGTCTAATCGCCGCTTCATGTTTAAACGCCGCCCTTAAGCCTTTCGCAGAGTATCCCGTCGCTTTGATGATGCGCTTTAAACCAGTGTTTCCAGGTTTACCCGAATTTGGAGATTGATGTTGTTGGCTATTTGACATTGCGAAGACTCGTCAGTGCTCAGTATAGAAGCGGTGTATTTTACATTTATTGGGGATGTCTGCATAATTTACCTGCATCTATTTATCTGATCAGACAATAACTATGTTCACTTCTGCCCCTTCTTCACTCTGTATATTGCGTTTATCTGCAATTGGTGACGTTTGCAATACTATCGCGACGGTTCAAGCGATTCAAAAACAATGGCCTGAGACCCATATCACTTGGATTACTGGCAAACTTGAAGCTCAATTGCTGCAAGCGATAGATGACGTTGAGGTGATTGTTTTTGATAAAAAAGCAGGACTTGATGGCTACAAATCACTGTGGAAGCAACTCAAAGGACGCGAGTTCGATGCTTTGCTTCATATGCAATATGCCATTCGAGCGAGCGTGGCGACGTTGGGTATTAAAGCGAAATACAAACTTGGTTTCTCTTCTGACCGTAGCCAAGACTTTCAAACTTTGTTCACCAATGTCAAAGTCCCTTCACCAAGCTCTTTGCATGTTGCGGATGGTCTAATGGCGTTTGCCAATCAGATTGGAGTACCTCAATCGGAACTATCTTGGTCTTTATCTTACTCAGAAGAGGATAGTACTTGGGCTAAGGTAAAACTAGATACGGTGCAACCAAACTTGTTATTGGTTCCCGGAGCAAGTAAAGCCTACAAGAACTGGAACGCGAAGGGTTATGTGGATGTCATTAATCATGCGCGAGAGAAAGGCTGGAATGTCATACTAGCGGGCAGTCCTGCAAAGGTGGAAGTTGACCTAGCAAATGAGATTCAAGCTTTGTTGCGTGAACCTTGTTTAAACTTAGTAGGGGAAAGTTCCATCCTGCAAATGCTAGCTTTAATTGATAAGGTGCAGATGGTGATAGCACCAGATACTGGCCCAGCCCACATGGCGAGTGCAATGAACACACCGATTATTGGTTTATATGCCCATCACAATCCTATTCGAGTAGGCCCTTATCGCTTTTTAAAGTATGCCGTATCTGTATATGAAGAAGTGATTCTTGCAGAAACAGGAAAGACTAGCCAAGAATTAAGTTGGCGAACCCGAGCAAAGGATGAAGCCGCAATGAACCGTATTACAAGCGACCGTGTCGTCGCTATGTTCGACCAAGTCGTAGAAGATTTGTATCCACAATATCAGTAAAATATACCTGTAGAAGATTGTTTAAGAAGGAAACTACCTTGTCTAAACCTACCTTAGCCGTCGCGTTGATCGTTAAAAATGAAGAGAAGCATCTAAAAGCTTGTCTAGACACAGTAAAAGATTGGGTCGATGAGATTGTTCTTCTAGATTCAGGTAGTACTGACACCACTGAAGAGATCGCTAGGCAGTATACTGATAAGTTTTATACCAATTTAGAATGGCCTGGGTTTGGCAAGCAACGCCAGCTTGCTCAAGACTATGTGGAATCGGATTTCGTGCTTTGGTTGGATGCCGATGAGCGTGTTACCGATGAATTACGCGAAGACATACTCAACGCAATCAGCCAACACTGCGATAAAAATATTTATCGTGTGAACCGACTGACGACAGCCTTTGCAAAAGAGATTCGTTACTCAGGCTGGTCACCTGATTGGGTTGTACGTTTATACAAAACATCAGAAACGAAATATAACGACGCGCTCGTTCATGAAAGCGTTGTTATTCCCGATGGCTTTAAAATTGTTTCATTAAATGGTCGTTTGAAGCATTTTACTTATGAAAAGCTTGGCGAGTACACGCGAAAAACCCAACTGTACATGCAATCTTGGGCAGACCAGCGTGAAGGTAAAAAGTCAGCCTCACTTTTTAGTGCATTTACCCATGGTTTCTTCCGTTTCTTCAAAATGTATATTATTAAACGTGGCTTCTTAGATGGTCGACATGGCTTTTTACTCGCCGTACTAAGTGCAAACACAACCTTTACTCGCTATGCAGACCTATGGCTGCGTGATTACGTCAAAAAACATAATAAAGAGCAATAACATGAACATTTGCCACGTTAACTTAGCTTCTGGATACCATGGTGGCGAGAATCAGACGCTGCAGCTCATTAAGCAGCAAGTAAAGCTCGGCTATCAACTGACTGTTGTTGCAAATCCTAAGAGCCCTTTCGTCAATGCGGTAAAAGCATTAGGCGTTAAAGTGGTATTAGCGAACCACTTTACCAAAGCACACTCAAAATCTATCACTAAGGATTGTGCTCTGATCCATGTACATGAAGGACGTGCCATTTATTGGGCTCTGATCCAACATATGCTCTACGGCAAGCCATATATTGTCACTCGCCGAATCGACAACACATTGAAAAAGAAATGGTTGGCAAACTTAGCCTATTCGAAAGCCTCCGCTGTGGTAGGTTTAAGTACTGAAATAGTTCAGAGAGTGAAAGACGCTTACCCAACTTCAGTAACCTACAAGATCCCAAGTTCACCGGTGACATACCCTGCTAACGCTGAAACGGTACAAGCGATTAAAGACCGCTTCTCTGGTAAATTTATAGTGATACATGGAGCAAACATGCTGAAACATAAAGGCTTCAATGTCACTGTCGACGCGGCAAGGCTATTAGAAAAGTCCGCACCCTTTATCCATTTTTGTTTGCTAGGTGATGGCTCAGAGAAGCAGGCACTTGAGTCACAAGCAAAAGGCCTAACTAACATCAGTTTCGAGGGTAAACAAAGCAATATGGGCGATTGGTTTACTGCGGCAGATTTGCAGGTTCATCCTTCTTACACAGAGGGACTGGGCTCTGTCATTTTGGAAGGTATGGGCTCTGGTTTACCTGTTATAGGTACTAATGCAGGTGGGATCCCTGACATTATCGACCACAACTCAAACGGCTTACTTGTTGAACCAGGTAATGCACAAGATCTGGCGAATGCAATAATGAAGATCGCTCAAGATGAAAAGCTTCAACAAGAATTCATCGCCAATGGGCAAGAGAAACTGAAGTTATTTGATATCAACTACACTGCTAACCAATACGTAGATGTTTACGAGAAAGTTTTACGATGAAAAAAGTCATTTACCCAGGAACGTTTGACCCAATCACTAACGGTCACCTAGATATCATTACGCGTGCCGCAAACATGTTTGATCAAATTATTATAGGTGTCGCAGCAAGCCCTTCAAAACAAACACTGTTTAGCCTAGAAGAACGAGTAAAACTTGTTGAAGAATCAACAGCGCACTTAAGTAATGTATCAACCGCTGGTTTTAGTGGCTTACTGGTTGATTTTGCTCGTGAGCAAGAAGCAAATGTGCTGGTGCGCGGCCTCAGAACAACTGTCGACTTTGAATACGAATTTGGCCTGACGAGCATGTACCGCAAACTATTACCAGGTGTTGAGAGCGTGTTCCTGACACCAGCAGAAGAGTATGCTTTTCTCTCCTCTACCATCGTCCGTGAAGTAGCAATCCATGGCGGTGATGTCGAGCAGTTTGTGCCAAAATGTGTT
The DNA here is from genome assembly GCF_010092875.1 of Vibrio sp. LB10LO1. Lineage (NCBI taxonomy): Bacteria > Pseudomonadati > Pseudomonadota > Gammaproteobacteria > Vibrionales > Vibrionaceae > Vibrio > Vibrio sp. LB10LO1. Next base: position 32,188 of record NZ_JAADJW010000023.1, on the reverse strand, counting down.
CATACAGCTATCAAAACAAAGGTAGCCAAATGAGCTTCACTAAATTCAAATACTATTCCAGCAACTCATTAATATCGCTCATTCCCGCCTCGCTTTTTCGACTGTATGCCAAAAGAAAGCTAAAGGCATACGACGAGAATGAGCAAAGTGACATTCAAGCTAGAGTCAAATATTACAACAAGATCATAGAGCAATTTGAAGTAGGCAATAAAGGAACTAAAGTCGGTAGTTTTAAGAAAACTAGTGGGACAACATATTACTTCGATTTACTCAAAGTCATTAAAGGCTTTCCGTCAAACTTCGCTTTTCATTACCTCAACGGTGATGTTCGACACGTCCCAGATGAGCCGACATTTGTGAAAAGTCGCCCCATTAGCGACGATAATGGCAATTCAGTAATATTAAAATTAAATGCAATTCGACACTTTTACTTTGTTCGCGATAAATTGTCATTTGAAGCAAAGAAAAATATGGTGGCTTGGCGTGGTGTAGGATTCCAACCACGTAGACAGGTTGTGTTACAGAAATTTCATGATCATCCAATGTGCAATATTGGCCAGACTCGACCTTTAGATGGAAACCCATGGGAGAAAGAGTTTATGTCAATAGAAGAGCAACTTACTTACAAGTTCCTTTTGGCCATTGAAGGAAATGACGTTGCCACCAACCTTAAATGGGCAATGTCTTCAAATTCACTAGTGCTCATGTCGAAGCCAACTTGCGAAACTTGGTTTATGGAGGGTCGCCTCGAAGCGGGCATTCATTATGTTGAAGTTGCGGATGACTACTCTGATTTAATTGAGAAAATGGAGTACTACATCGCTCATCCAGAAGAAGCTGAAAGCATCATCAAAAACGCTCACGCATGGGTTGGTCAGTTCCGAGATCAAAAACGCGAGCGTTTAATTTCATTGTTAGTTGCAAAAAAGTACTTCGAGAAATCAGGACAAATGTAATCTTGTCCTTCCTCTATTAAGCTTTACCTCTGACATTCCCCGCAGAAGAAGGTATTACGTTGGCCTATCTTTTGTTCTTGGAGAGCTTCGCCGCATTCTGGACATGGCTCTCCGGCTTTTCCGTAAACTAATAACTCTTGTGCGAAGTAACCCGGTTTGCCATCTGCTTGGGCAAAATCTTTCAGTGTGGTTCCGCCTTGCTGGATGGCGATCTCTAGCGTAGCTTTGATGTTCTCTACCAACAATTGCCACTCTTTCTTGGTTAGTTTTCCTGCAGGGCGAGTGGGATGAATACGTGATTTAAACAATGATTCGTTGGCGTAGATATTTCCGACTCCGACGACGATTTTGTTGTCCATGATGAACTGCTTAATCGCAACGCGCTTACCTTTGGCTTTCTCTGCTACGTAGTCCGCGTTGAACTCTTCAGTTAATGGCTCTGGTCCCATATGACCTAAAACTGCATGTGGCTCATTGGGCGCACTCCACAGCCATGCGCCAAAACGACGTGGATCGTTGTAGCGCAACACTTTGCCATTGCTCAATTTGAGATCCACATGATCGTGCTTTGCTGGAGGAAAATCAGCATCTAACACACGCAGTGAACCCGACATGCCTAAGTGAACAATCGCAGTTCCTTCGTCCGTTTCTATCAACAGATACTTAGCGCGGCGACTGATATTCCGAATTACCTGCCCTTCTAGCTTTTTAAGCTCTTGCGGGATATCCCAACGCAGTTTCGGGGCTCTAAATACAAATGCCTTGATCGTTTGGCCAATCATATGTGGGCTGATGCCCATTCGGCTTACTTCAACTTCAGGTAATTCAGGCATTTGATTCTCCTTACAACACTAAGAACTTTGATACTGGGTGGCTAGCATAATCGAAAAAAGCTAAGACAAATACTGGTGACGCAAAGGGTTATTGCCCATAACGTCACTTGGTATCAAGCTAGTTAGCTATTAAATTACTTGGGCATTATGTAGTTACCATCGACAGAAATCGCAATCCATTTCCCTTGCCAGTTTTTAAACAACCAAAAATCGTCAAGGCGATAGAAAGTCACTCGTTGTGGCTCCTCAAGCCCTTGATACCAAATTTCGATGCTTTCCGGTGATGATAAACGCGGCTTTAACTGCTCGTATTGCTCTGGTGTCAGCTCAGTACCTTCCAATGACTGCCAACGAGTCACAAGCTCTTGTACGGGAATATTGGCTTTAATGTTCGATTGCCATTGGCCATTCTGCTTATCTAATTCCCAACCTGCATAGTAGATAGCACTGACGTCATGATCGGAGCGCAGCAAGTTTGGATAAGGATCCGCGGGTTCTTCAATAAGGTAAGATTTGATCCATGTTGGTGCATTGAGGATCAGCATAAATACGATGATGCCTAGGATAAGAATGTTGTTCCAACGGCGGCGGCGAGCCGGACTTACACGCATAGTGGTTCCTAATCTCAAGTAGTTAGAAACAAACTATCAAAGCTCATCAATCTTGACTAGAACATCTGTATGTAAACGTGGTGAGGATGGAAATGAAGGAGAGATGGAGGAATTTTAGGTAATAAAAAACCCAACTCGAAAGTTGGGTTTTTCAAATCGTCAAAGAGACAAAACCAATTATTTGATTTTAGCTTCTTTGTACATAACGTGCTGGCGTACAACTGGATCAAATTTCTTGATCTCAAATTTGCCTGGCATGTTACGCTTGTTCTTATCAGTTGTGTAGAAGTGGCCTGTACCTGCTGAAGATACTAGACGGATTTTCTCACGAACGCCTTTCTTTGCCATTGCCTATTTCCTCTTAAACGTTTTCGCCACGTGCACGCATATCAGCAAGAACAGTATCAATACCCTTCTTGTCGATGATACGCATACCTTTTGCAGATAGGCGTAGTTTAACAAAACGTTTTTCGCTCTCTACCCAGAAACGATGAGTTTGTAGGTTCGGCAGAAAACGACGCTTAGTAGCATTTCGTGCGTGTGAACGGTTGTTACCCGTTACTGGACGCTTACCAGTTACTTGGCATACTCGTGACATGAATGTCTTCTCCAAAATCGTTTCAGCTCGATATCAACCTTGGTGGCCGAACCTCTCTATTTCTTGGAAAGAAGTTAGAGGTTAAGAACCGCTATGGAAAATCCATACAAGGCTATCAAAGGTCGCGCATTATACTAACTTGATATGCATTGCTCAAGACCCGAACAGATCCTTTTTACAGGTTTTCGTGATCTTTTTTTAGACAGCAGGTTTTTTCTAGCAGTCCAAGCTGAATTCAGTTAAAAATTTAGTGGCGAGGATGATAGCAGATTTTTAGCAACTAACAACCTAAAAAACGCACAGTTATATCCAACCTCTTTCGGCAAAAGAGACGCTTTCCCCATCTCCGATAACGAAATGGTCCAAAATTCGAATATCTACTAGGCCCAAAGCGTCGATTAAACGCCGGGTAATCCTTCTGTCTGCTTGGCTCGGCTCCGCCACACCTGACGGGTGGTTGTGGGCCAGAATCAATGCAGCAGCGTTGTGATGTAAGGCGCGTTTAACCACTTCTCTTGGGTAAACCGATGCAGCATCGAGTGTACCTTCGAATAAAATCTCATCTTTTATCACCCGATGTTGGTTATCTAAGAAAAGAATGTAAAAAGCCTCTCTTTGACGGTCTCTTAATATAGAAGAAAGATAAAGTTTGGTTTGTTCAGGGCTGGTTAACGCGTCACCACGTTTTAATGTCTCGGCTAAATAACGTTGCGTCATTTCCAAAACGGCTTGTAACTGGACGTATTTCGCTTGCCCCAACCCTTTATGTTGGCAAAACTCTTTCTCTGAGGCAGAAAACAACTGGCGAAGCGATCCAAAGTCTTGGATCAGAAAGTCGGCTAATTCGATGACGTTCATGCCTTGCGTTCCAGTGCGTAGGAAAATAGCGAGTAATTCGGCATCCGACAACGCTTGTGGTCCGCGTTGTAGCAATTTCTCTCTTGGCATGGACTCGTTGGGCAAGGTTTTCAATGTCATTAGGCGGTTCTCTCTTATAAGTGAGCGCCTATTGCACAAAATAAAAAGCGAAAGTCGAACCTGACTTTCGCTTTTTTCGTTGACCACTACTTTTCTATGTAACCGAGCGATCCATCAAAGCTTGAAGTTTCCAACCAGATCGTGAATTTCAGATCCTGACTGCGACAACTGAGTACTGATGCCTTCCGCGTGCTGAAGCGTGTCATTAATACGATTCACGATTTGTTGAATCGCCACTAGATTCTGGTTGATGTCCTCAGCAACCGCACTTTGCTCTTCAGCCGCAGAAGCGGTTTGGATACCCATATCTCGAATTGTACCAATAGAATGATGCACGCCAGACAGCGATTGCTGAATCATAGAGGACTCTTCAACCGTCTTCGCTCCACGCTCTTGGCTCGCCGCCATGGTAGTGACCGCTCTTGATACGCCCGTTTGTAGCTGCTTGAGCATATCGCCAATTTCATGAGTACTGTTCTGCGTTCGACTTGCTAACGAGCGAACCTCATCAGCTACCACCGCAAAACCACGACCTTGTTCACCGGCACGCGCAGCTTCTATCGCTGCATTCAATGCGAGTAAGTTGGTCTGCTCGGCAATTTCTCCAATCACATCGAGCACCTTGGTAATTTGCTCGGTTTGTTGACTCAGTTCTGCAATCGCCTCAGAGGTACTGTTCACTTCATCGACTAACTTGCTAATGCCATCAATCGCTTGATCGACTTCGCGCTGCGCTTCGGTCACTTGTCCGTTCGCATCATCAATCGCCTGCGCCGTTGCATTGGTATTACTCGCGACTTCTTTTGCCGTCATACTCATTTGCGTTACGGCCGTCACCACCTTATCGGTTTCCAGACAATGGTTTTGCATTTGAGCACTGGCTTGAGAGGTTTGCTGATCCAATTGTCCAGAGACGCTTTGTACTGTATCGGCAGAACGTTGGATGTCCTGCATAAGCGGATGCAGCTTATCCATGAACTCATTAAATGCCGAGGCCACCTCACCGACTTCATCTTTACTTTCGATTTTCAAACGAGCCGTCAAGTCACCGCCACCCGCAGCCACATCTTGTAAGGACGCCGCAATGTGCTGTAGTGGTTGGATACCTTTAGAAACGATAATACTGGTAAGCACGCTAGTGATAATAAGACCAATGACCGAGATGGTTACCGCAGAGAGCGTATGTTCATTCAACTCTTGTGTGCGCAGTTCACGCTGCATCGCCACTTGCTGATCAGTATCATCAATATAGATGCCCGTACCCAGCACCCAGTCCCACTTAGCCAAGTACTCGGCATAACCTAATTTTGGAGCTTGCGCATCGATGGTTGGTTTATGCCAAGAGAAATAAAGGAAGCCATCGCCGTTCTTAGATGCATCAATCAGCCCGCCAATCACTGCTACGCCATTTTCATCTTTCAAACCGATAAGGTTTTTACCTTCTAGAGACGGCTTAATCGCATGCAGCGTGTTGACCCCTTTCGAATCATAAGCGAAGAAATAACCGTCACTTTCAAAACGCATGGCTTTGAGAATTTCTTTTGCTGCTTGTTTGTTATTGCCGTTTACGTCCGTATCGTAAAGCGGCTTTACCGCTGTAACACCCATCATCATGTAGGCTTGCAGCTCTTTTTTGCGTGTATCAATTAACTCTTGTCTATCTCGAGCTAACTCTGCTTCTAAGCTATTACTGCCGTTGATGTAATAGACCACCGAGATCAATGTGGTGATCAACAACAAAGGGATCAGAGTCACCAGCAGCAATTTACTTCGACTTTTCAGCACCATCTTATTCCACTACCTCATTATTGTTATTTTTCCCCTCCTATCTTGCAGAGCGGGCAAAGATTGTCTGTGAAGTAAGCAAAAGTTTTATATAAGGCTCAGCAATTAATATTCTGTAGTTTGATATGGATTAGCTTCTCATCAGATTTGCTTGGGCGATGAGAGATTCAGTTGTGCTAAACTCGTCGCCAGAAAAATTGGAGATCTCACATGCAAACACTAGCAGGAAAGAAAATTCTACTCGGCATCAGTGGCGGTATTGCCGCGTATAAATGTGCGGAGCTAACCCGTCGCCTAATAGAAAGAGGCGCGCAAGTTCAAGTAGTGATGACCAAAGCGGCGAAGGAGTTCATTACTCCCTTAACTATGCAGGCAGTCTCTGGGCGTCCGGTGTCGGACAGCTTGTTAGACCCAGCAGCAGAAGCGTCGATGGGTCACATTGAACTGGCAAAATGGGCAGATTTGGTTCTTCTTGCACCTGCAACCGCAGATTTGATTGCACGTATGTCGGCAGGCATGGGTAATGATTTGCTCACCACGTTAGTACTTGCGACAGATTCACCAGTAGCGGTATCTCCGGCGATGAATCAACAGATGTACCGCAATGTCGCAACTCAAGAAAACATCGCGACACTGGCACGCCGTGGTATGCACATCTGGGGCCCTGCGGCCGGTGAGCAAGCATGTGGCGATGTTGGCCCTGGTCGAATGCTAGAGCCAATGCAGTTAGTGCATCTGTGTGAGCAGTTCTTCCAACCGAAACTATTGGCAGGAAAATCAGTATTGATCACCGCAGGTCCAACTCGTGAAGCGATTGACCCAGTGCGTTACATTTCTAACCACAGCTCAGGAAAGATGGGCTTTGCACTAGCAAACGCAGCAGCGCAACTAGGTGCGAAAGTCACGCTAGTCAGTGGGCCTGTCAGCTTGAATACGCCAGCGGGTGTTGAGCGTATCAATGTTGCGAGTGCACAAGAGATGCATGATGCTGTAATGGCTCACGCGCCTAGCCACGATGCTTTCATTAGCTGCGCCGCCGTAGCTGATTACCGTCCAGAAAATGTGGCGTCTCAAAAGTTGAAAAAGACCGAAAACAACGATCAGATGACCATCAACATGGTCAAGAATCCTGATATCGTAGCGACCGTCGCCAATATGACTGAGCAACGTCCATTCACAGTTGGTTTTGCAGCTGAGACCAACGACGTAGAAACCTACGCTCGCGGTAAATTGGTAAAGAAAAACCTCGATATGATTTGTGCGAACGATGTTTCTGTTGAAGGCCAAGGTTTTAACAGTAACGACAACGCCATCACTTTATTCTGGCCACAAGGCGAGCAGGCGTTGGCACTAGAATCCAAAGAAGCGCTAAGTTTCAGAATTTTGGAAAAAATGCACGAATTGATGTAATTGCCATTCGCTTTTCATAGAAAACTGGCACAAATTTGGTACAAACATGACAAGTGAGGGTGTTAAAGCTCCCATTACCTCCTCACTGGTCTAGTTTGATGCCAAAGAGCGTCTTATAATCCCCTCCGCTCAACTTTGTATTTTGAAAGGAAGTAACTAAATGGCCGGCAGTAAAAAATCCAATCGTCGTGAAGAAATCTTGCAAGCTCTCGCGCAGATGCTTGAATCTACAGAAGGCGCTTCACGCATTACTACGGCAAAATTGGCGAAACAGGTCGGTGTTTCAGAAGCGGCACTTTACCGCCACTTCCCAAGTAAAGCTCGCATGTTTGAAGGCTTGATTGAGTTCATCGAAGAAGCGCTCATGACACGCATCAACCGCATTTTGGATGATGAGAAAGACACACTAGAGCGTATTCGCATGGTCATGCACCTTATTCTGGCATTCTCAGAACGTAACCCAGGTTTGACACGCATTCTTTCTGGCCATGCTCTAATGTTTGAAAATGAGCGCCTACGCGATCGCATCAACCAACTGTTTGAACGTATCGAAACACAGCTTCGTCAGATCCTTCGTGAACGTAAGATCCGTGAAGGCAAATCGTTCCCAGTGGAAGAGCGCATTTTGGCAGCTCAAATCCTAGGACAAGTTGAAGGCAGCTTGAACCGCTTTGTTCGTAGTGATTTCAAATACCAACCAACCGCGAACTTTGACGAGTATTGGGCACTTCTTAGCGCACAAATTAAGTAGAGATTATGAGTAAAGACAAATTCACTAAGCCGGAGTTTTCTCTTTCCCTTCTCCACCCTCGTAACTGGGGCGTTTGGCTCGGCTTTGGCTTTTTGGCTATCGTGGTCAATATCCTTCCATATCGCATGCTACTATCGTTAGGTCGCACGCTTGGCCATCTTGGTATGCGTTACGGCAAAGGTCGCGTCCATGTTGCGACACGTAACCTTGAGTTAGCTTTTCCAGATAAAACGCCTGAAGAGATCCAACACATCGTTGAAGAGAACTTCAAGAACACCGGTATGGCGCTGATCGAAACCGGTATCACTTGGTTCTGGCCAACGTGGCGTTTCAAAACTCTGATTGTTGAGAAAGACCTAGGCGCGCTGCATGAGAGAAATGCAGAAGGCAAAGGCGTATTGCTGTGCTGCGTGCACGCACTCAATCTTGAAATCACGGCGCGTGCCTTTGCAGTACTTGGCGTGGCGGGTTACGGCGCATTTCGTCCACACAATAACCCTGCATACAACTTCATTCAGTATTGGGGTCGCACACATAACGGCAACAAGCTGATTGATCGTAAAGACGTTAAGCAGATGATTCGTGTTCTACGTAGCGGTGAGCGTTTGTTCTACTTACCGGACCACGATTACGGCCGTAACAAGTCGGTATTCGTGCCTTTCTTCGCAGTTGAAGACGCTTGTACTACAACTGGCACCAGCATTCTGGCTTACACGTCTAAGTGCTCGATTATTCCGGGCTCAGGCTTCCGTAATGAAGACGGCAAGTACGAAATCATCGCTGATAAGTGCATTGAAGCCGACTACCCGAAAAAAGACGAAGTTGCGGCAGCGGCTTACATGAACACTTTTGTGGAAGAAGTGATTCTACGCGCACCAGAGCAGTGGATGTGGCTACACAAACGCTACAAGACCATGGCTGATGAAAGTGCGCCAAAAGGCATTCGCTACAAGTAAGTGATAAAGATAAAAGAAAGGGGCTGATGGATATCCACCAGCCCCTTTTTCTTTAATGATGAAAGAACAATTAAATGCCGTATTCCGCGCGGTACGCTTTTACTGCTTCTAGGTGCTCTTTGTCTGTACCTTTCTCTTCAAGGAAAGTCACAAGGTCACTCAGGCTTACGATTGAGATGATTGCACAACCAAAGTCACGCTCCACTTCTTGAATCGCAGACAGCTCACCTTTGCCTTTTTCTTGGCGGTCAATCGCAACTAACACACCAGCAAGGTCTGCACCATTTGCTTGGATGATTTCCATTGATTCACGAATCGCGGTACCTGCTGTGATTACATCATCTACTAGCATGATACGACCTTCAAGCGCCGAGCCTACAAGGTTTCCACCTTCGCCGTGGTCTTTTGCTTCTTTACGGTTGAAGCAGTAAGGTGTGTCGATATCGTGGTGGTCCGCTAGCGCTACTGCTGTTGTCGTCGCGATTGGGATACCTTTGTACGCAGGGCCAAACAGTACATCAAACTCAATGCCTGAATCTGCAAGTGCTGCTGCGTAAAAACGACCAAGACGCGCTAGGTCACGACCAGTATTGAAAAGACCAGCGTTAAAGAAGTACGGGCTTTTACGGCCAGATTTCAAAGTAAACTCACCAAACTTAAGAACTTCTTTCTCAAGTGCAAACTCAATAAATTCACGCTGGTATGCTTTCATTATTTTCTCTCTATGTCCTTGGTTTCTTGTGTCTCTTCTCGACAATCATTCATTTCTCTATTGTCGAGGTAAAAAAATAGCCCCCATAATGGGAGCTATCTAAATCAATTGGCTAACGCCGCCTTCTGCGCTGCGACAATTTCCGTAATGCCGATTTTCGCCGACTCTAACAGAGCCATCAGCTGCTCATGACTGAACGGTTCACCTTCTGCGGTGCCCTGAATTTCAATCATCTTGCCTTCTTCTGTCATTACAACGTTCATGTCTGTGTCTGCCGCTGAATCTTCAACGTACTCAAGGTCACACAGAACATCATCACCTAACAAACCAACAGAAACTGCCGCTACGTGGCCTTTCATTGGGTTTGCTTTTAGCTTGCCGCTATCCACTAGGTGTTGGAACGCGTCTGCCATTGCAACGCTTGCGCCGCTGATAGATGCAGTGCGAGTGCCGCCGTCTGCTTGGATAACATCACAGTCAACTGTGATCATAAACTCACCCATCGCTTGTAGATCAACTACAGCGCGTAGGCTACGAGCGATCAAGCGTTGGATTTCCATAGTACGACCGCCTTGCTTACCGTTCGCTGCTTCACGACGAGTACGCGAGTGAGTCGCACGAGGTAGCATGCCGTATTCAGCCGTTACCCAGCCTTTACCTTGACCTTTTAGCCAACGAGGCACAGATTCTTCAACGGTCGCATTACACAACACTTTGGTGTTACCAAATTCAACTAACACTGAGCCTTCAGCGTAAGCTGTGTAGTTACGAGTAATTTTGATTGGGCGAACTTGATCCGCCTTGCGATCGTTTGGACGCATGGGCATCTACCTTAAGTAATGAGGAGAAGACGATTTGGTTGGGCGCAGATTATAACGGAATCGATTAAATAAAGCTATCTGGACAATCTCGGCTCAGAATAGCAAAGCCACTGCCATCTTGCTGTGCTACTATTGCGGGGTAATTTTCAGCAAATTAGAAGACAGGAAAATTCAATGATTTACAGTATGACAGCGTACGCGCGTAAAGAAGTGAAAGGCGATTGGGGCAGCGCAGTGTGGGAAATCCGCAGTGTAAACCAACGCTACCTAGAAACTTACTTCCGTATGCCAGAGCAGTTCCGTGCTCTTGAACCAGTACTGCGTGAGCGTTTTCGCAAGCGCCTAGCACGCGGCAAAGTAGAATGTAGCCTGCGTTTTGAAGCTAACCCAGCAGCAAAAGCGGAGCTAAGCATCAATGAAGCACTGGCAAACCAAGTGATCAAAGCCGCTGAGCAAGTGATGCACATGACTGGCGAGCTAAGCCGCATCAACCCATTCCAAGTAATGCAATGGCCAGGTGTGATGGAAACGCCAGAGCAGAACATGGATGAGGTTAACAAAGAACTGCTTGCTGCTTTTGACGAAGCAATCAGCGAGTTCATCGACGCGCGTGGTCGTGAAGGCGACAACATGAAAGCCCTTATCGAGCAACGCCTAGAAGCGATCACATCAGAAGTTGTGAAAGTGCGCGCACGCATGCCAGAAATCCTCGAGTGGCAACGTGAGCGTCTGTTCTCGAAGTTTGAAGATGCGAAAGTAGAGCTAGACCCATCTCGCGTTGAGCAAGAGCTTATCCTTCTGGCACAGAAATCAGACGTAGCAGAAGAGCTAGATCGTCTTGATTCTCACGTGAAAGAAACCACAAACATCCTGAAGAAAGGTGGCGCAGTTGGCCGTCGTCTAGATTTCATGATGCAAGAGTTCAACCGTGAGTCGAACACGCTAGCGTCAAAATCGATCAGCACAGACATCACCGCATCAGGTGTTGAACTGAAAGTTCTGATTGAGCAAATGCGTGAACAAATTCAGAACATCGAATAACAGACCTTTCGATTTATCTTCTAAAGCCCTGCATTGCAGGGCTTTTTTAATAAACTTTAGTCTGTGTTAGGCATTGAGATTCTTCATACAATGCTCACATAGCACCGGCTTTGGCTCTGCAGATTTAAGGCGAAAGCGCTGCCAGAAAGCAGGCTCGGCTTTCGTTACAAAAATACCCCCGAGTAATGGCAGCAGCAGGGCAAGAGAAACCAACGACAAACTGTTACCCGCAATCCATGTTGAAAGGCTAAGCGCAATCAACGGGAAAAACAGAAAACAGATCGAGGCAGTAAATGGCGTCGACACCTGTCCAAGTTTAAAGTACGCCACAATGCCACCGACGCTAGCAAACATACCGAGATAAATCACAGCAGTAATCGAATCCATCGAGAACTGAGAAATGTCTGGCCGTTCAACAAGCAGTGAGGTGATAAAGAGCAACGCTGAGGCAACAAAGCTTGGAAAGGCGTTGTAAGTCAGCACTGGAATGCCTTTACAGAACTTTTCAACAAACACATACATCACCGCATGAATCGAGACCGCGCCGCCTAAAGCGAGAAAGCCCAGTAGATAATCCTCGCCACCTAAACTCATCTCTTTAGCCAGAATCAAAACCAAGCTCAGAACCGCCACCAAAAGACCAGCAATCTGAGATTTACGTAACCTAAGCCCAAGGAACAGGCTTGATGTCACCATCACCGCAATGGGCATATTGGCGAAGATGATCGAGGCAAGGCCTGATGAAATATATTGTTCACCAAAAATCATCAAGGTAAACGGAATCGCGAAATAGAAAATCGCGACCACAAACATCCAGAACACTTTCCCTTTCGGGAAGAACAAAGGTTGTTTGAGGTGTTTCGCCAACATGATTAATAGCGGCGCAGCGATCAGGAAGCGCAGACCGGTAGCAAAGATGGGCGGAATAGTTTGCACCGCCACTTCCATCGCAAACCACGTGGTGCCCCAAATCAAACACACAGACACAAATAAGATGATTGGTAAATGCTTATGCGTCATGACGACCTCCCGATTTTCCGTTGGTAACAAGGTGTGGCAGGCGCGCAGCAAGATGCTCGGTACGAGCAATTAGATTGGTTTTCATTTTTTCATTCCCATCACAGGATGGTGCAAATAGGGAGCTATTTACACGCGTAACAAATTCGCACGGCATTACGTGCAGTAAAATTGTTGGCAGCGAAATGCTGCGAGATAGGAATTAAGCTATCGGAGGACGATAGTGAGAGTGCATGTCTGCACTGGTATAGAGCGCGATTTTGCTTATCGCCAGTTCATCTCTGTAAGGTGCTTCATAAGATCTTGGCTGAGTTTCAACAACAGCCGTCCCCGATGCGTGACCATGAGAACAACACTGCTTTTCAAAGCATGTTCCGCCAGGTTCACAACAACCCGGTTCGTCCTGTTTAGCTGAACCAAAGGTTAAATCACAGTAGCTAATATGCAGAGACTCAGCCGTCGTGATGTGGCTCACTGTTGATGATATTTCTGCACGAGCGATACCGCTTGAAAGCGCAAATGCAATCAAGACACTCAACAGAAAATAAATTGTCGATGTGCTTTTCGCCAACATCACAATATCTCATCAGAACAGGTAAAAAGGTTATTGTGAAGATACTCATCAATTAGACAAGAAACAAGATGGCTTGAGATGACTTTACACTTTTTTACCCCAATGCCATTAGGATGTGATTCCCCTTCACACAAAAAATTAAGCCTCGCACTAAGCGAGGCTTAACATCATTCGTCTTTTTCGGCGGTTTGATTATCGATATACGGCCAATAATGGTGACCAACTCGAATAACCAAGGTTGCAGCCGCCAGAATAAATGCCGCTAAAGATAACCACACGATCATTACTGAATCGAGCTCTTTCATACCTAAGGTGATATAGCGAGCAATCGCCATCATGGCAATGTAGATCGGGTATCGAACCGGTATTTTACCGTTCATCACAAACTGCCCGACCATGGCCAGCACTTCCAGATAGATGAACATCAATAAGATGTCATCAAGTGACACGCGCTTTTGCACATATATATGGACAAACTCTTCAACCATCGCCCACACCGTCGCCATCGTGATGGCAACCAAAAGCACGGCTTCAAGCAGGTGAAACAGCTTCAGAAATGGACGACTGAATGATTTAGGTAAATGCGACGGCATAGTCAACTATCCAAACAAATCAAAGGAATAAGCTTGCAGTGTAGCACGCTCTTTTAAAGAAGCTGAAGACGCGTCCCCCCTCCAGTTATAAAAATACGCTCATAATAAAAACGCTCCAACTAAGTGGAGCGTTTTCGATGATGATTTTACTCGGCGGATGGCATTACGCCACTTGCTGCTTTTTTTCTGCTAAGCGCTTTTTCTTGCGATACTTCGGATGAGTAATTGGGATCGCAGAGAGGAGCTTCTTGGTGTAGTCATTTTGAGGGTTCGCGTAGATTTCTTTCGCGTTACCCGCTTCGACTACCTTACCAAAATACATCACCGCCACTTTGTCAGAGACATGCTTCACGACAGACAAATCATGAGAGATAAAGATAATTGCTAAATTCATCTCTTGTTGCAGTTGAAGCAGTAAATTTAGGATTTGCGCCTGAACCGATACGTCCAGTGCCGACACCGATTCATCACAAATCAGCAACTTAGGCTTAAGTGCAATCGCACGTGCGATACCAATACGCTGACGCTGACCACCGGAAAACTCATGCGGATAGCGGTTCACTGCAGTTTCTGGCAAGCCAACTTTAACCAGTAGCTCTTTCACCCACTGCTTACGCTCTGCAGAAGTACCGATATTGTGAATCACGTACGGCTCTTCGAGAATCATGCCAATGGTATGACGTTGGTTGAGTGATTCCATTGGGTCTTGAAAGACAATCTGCATGTCTTTACGCAATGAACGCATTTCTTTGACAGAAAACTTGGTTATGTCTTTACCTTCAAAGAAAATCTTGCCTTCCGTTGGCTCGTACAACTTGAGAATCGTGCGACCAAGGGTACTCTTACCACAACCAGACTCACCTACTAGGCCAAGGGTTTCCCCCTCACCTACTGATAGCGACACACCATCCACCGCTTTGATGGTGTAGCCTTTCTTAAACAGTCCTTTACCAGATACAAAGTGCTGCTTAAGATTTTCAATTCTTAATACTTCTTTGGCCATAACATCCTCTTTTATGACTTGTTCACTTTGCACCAGTTAGCTAGCAAACATGCTGGCATCGATCGGTTTAATGTCGATCATTTGCTTAGGCTCGTTATCTAAGCTTGGCATCAAGCCCATCAAACGCTCAGTGTATGGGTGTTGCGGATTGTCAAATAGCTCGAAAATCTCCGCCTTTTCAACAATACGACCACCGTACATCACCGCCACGTCATCACACACTTCAGCAACTACACCAAGATCGTGGGTAATGAAGATCATCGCCATGCCCGTTTCTTCTTGCAGCTCGTTCATTAGTTCAAGAATAGACGCCTGTACCGTTACATCCAGTGCAGTGGTTGGCTCATCACAGATCAGAATGTCGGGTTTACACGCCAACGCCATGGCGATCATCACACGCTGACGCATGCCGCCAGACAGATTGTGTGGATACTCATTCAAGCGCTTTTCTGGCATTGGGATTTTCACTTTCGCCAACATTTCAATGGCGTAAGCTTCACGTTCTTTCTTATCCAACTCAGGACGGTGTAGCTCTAGCACCTCACAAAGCTGACGACCAATAGAGTGCACTGGGTTAAGCGCCGTCATTGGATCCTGGAAGATGATTGAAATGCGATCACCGCGCATGGCATACATTTCTTCTGCCGGCAGTGTCACCAAGTTTGTACCGCGGTAATCAACCTCACCATTGACGATATTACCGTAAGGTTTCGGCAGCAAACCCATGATGGACATGGAGGTCACACTCTTACCACTGCCCGATTCGCCTACAAGGCCAAGGGTACGCCCGGCGCGAACATCAAAATTCACGCCATGCAGTACTTTCACTGGGCCGTCATCAGTAGTGAATTCGACTTCTAGGTCTTTAACACTCAGGATTACATCGTTTTCCATAACACATCCTTACAGCTTATACGTGTCATCAACGACAACAACCGGTTCAAAGGTTTTACCCGACTTCATCGCCTTTTGGGTTTGTTTCTTAGCGTCCTTATCAATCCAGTAAGTACCATCGCCAATAATGCCACCACTGAACAACGCTTCTGTCATTCGGTTCATTGGCTTCTCTGGTAGTTTCAACCAGCTCCAGTGGCCGTAACGAACGTATGGCACCATATAACCCGGAACAATCACGTGCGCGTCAATGATATCGCGTTGGATTTCATGACCCAATTGGATCTTCTTATCCATGTCCATATTGAAACGGTACTCGATGATTTTCTCATCTAGCTCTGGTGTGCTGTAGTTTGTGAACGAGTTAGTTTGTGGCTTATTGGCATTTACTGAGTGGAAGTACTCCCAATATGTTGGGATCTCAGACGTACCCATATCTAAAAACGCTAAATCGTGCTTTTTCTCGCGTACATATTTGAACATCGATGAGCCATCGATCAATTTAAGTTCAATATCCAAACCAGCTAACTTGGCTTGCTCACGCACAAAGGCAATTCGTGGCGTATGAACAGGTGTCGCGTAGGTCAACTCAAAGCTCAAACGCTGGCCTTTGTCATTGACACGGATACCATCGGAACCAATCTTATCGAAACCAGCTGCTGCAAATGCTTCAGCCGCTTTTTCTGGGTCAAACTTTGGTGCTTTCGCATCTGGTAGTGTGTATTTACCGTGGCCATAGCCTGTTGGGTTTGGCTTACGGCTGTAATCACCGCGCATGATGTTTTCGATCATGCCATCAAAATCGATCGCGTATGTAATACCCTTACGTATGTTTAAATCATCCAATAATGGCATTGCGGTGTTCATCCAAACGCCACCAGCGCCAACAGGGTATTGGTTGTAACCCCAAAACTTCTGAATGTAACCTTTTTGATAAGGTGCGGTATTGGACTTGTCATGCCATAAACTTGGTAGCACAAGGCCAAACGCATCTAAACTGCCTTTCTCAAAGTGCTTCTTGGCGATGTCGTTATCACGAATAACCGTGATGCGAATCTTGTCTACGTTATAGCGGTTCTCGTAGTACTTATTGGTGTAACCCCACCAGTCCTCACCGACGTGCTTAAAGGTTACGCTTTTACCTTTTTTGATATCGTCTAGGTAGTAAGCACTGGTCGTAGGCTCGCTCTTGAAATTGTAATAGCGGACAAAGTTGTCGTGAATACCATCACCGTTCTCATCTTTCTTTGGATTCGCATAGAAATGAGCAGGACGAGGACGCAGCGCCCCCATTCTTAACAACAACTCTTCGGGATTAAGTTCTTTCGCTGCCTTCACGGCGAACGTATGATCATCAAACTTAATCACATCAGCGACAGTTTTGTTGTAGTAGTCGTTATACCAAGGCTCAAGAATGTCTTTCGAACGATAGAACTTAAGCATGAAAACAAAATCGTCTGCCGTGACTGGTTTGCCATCGGACCATTTCGCTTCTGGGTTCAGTTTGAAATAAACCGTCTTATTATCACCGGCTAGTGCCCACTCATTGGCCAGTTCAGGGATAAATTCTAGGGTGTCTGGGTGGCGAACCACCAACCCTGGCGTCTCGTCCAAGATGAACGAACGCAAACCAGAGTTCGCATCCGGGCCGACGCTACGTAGTGTCTGCGGAAAGCTCGACATGTAAGTACGATAAGTACCACCACGTTTCGCTTCAGGCGAGCCATATTGCGGCTCATCCCAGTTTGTTTGCCAGTTTAAGTCAGTCGGTAGCGTTGCTGACATCGCACCAAAACTTAGGGCGCTCAGCGTGGACGCTAAAAATAATTTTTTCATAAAACTTCCCTTTTTTATGTTTTGCTCACAATGCTTGCTTAAACATAGCGTGTGAATTTTTTCGGGTCGAAAGCTGCTCGAATCGCTTCACCAATAAAGGTCACCATCACCAGTACCAGTACAATTGAAGTCACTACTGAAGACACAATCCATGGCGAGTCTAGGTTTGACTTACCTTGCTGCAGCAGTTCACCCCAACTTGGTGTTGGTGGCATCAGACCAAGGCCTAGGTAATCTAGCGCGGTCAGTGCCGTGATATTGGCCGCGATAGTAAATGGCGCAAGCGTCACGATCATCACCATGGTGTTTGGTAGGATATGATTAAACAGAATACGACCTGTTGATGCTCCTAGCGCACGCGCTGCCATCACATATTCGCGAGCCGATTCTTTATAGGTCATGGTACGCATGTACCAAGTCATCCCCATCCAACCAAACAGTACGTTAATGGCGACGAACAAGGTAAAGGTGGGTTGCACAATGGATACTAAGATCATGATGACGTACAAGAACGGCACCATAGACCACACTTCGATCAAGCGTTGAACAAACAGGTCGAACTTACCACCCCAGAAGCCCATCGCACAGCCAACGGCAGTACCAATCGCGTAAGAGATTGCCATTGTTAGCAGCGCAAATCCCATCGCAGTACGGAAGCCGTAAACCAATCTAGCCAAAATATCACGACCGATTACATCCGTACCTAGGTAGTGTTTATTTTCAGCATCGGGTGCCGTTGGAGGGAAATCACCACTAAAGTCTTGCTCGTATGGGTTCCAAGGAACAATCGGTAGAATCACGAAGTTATCGCCGCCTTCCGCTTCAAATACTTTCTGCAGCTCTCGATAATCGGCTTCACTCGAAGAAGCTTGGCCAAACTCGCTACCTAAACGTACATCACTGACGACTGGGAAATAGTAACTACCATCGTACTTCACCATTAAAGCTTTACTGTTGATCAACAGCTCTGCAAACAGAGAAAGGATCAACATGGTGGATAAGATCAAAAACGACCAGTAGCCACGTTTGATTTCTTTAAAGTGACGGATTTTCTTTTGAGTTAATGGGCTAACTTTAATCATATTACGCTCCAAACTTCACACGTGGGTCGACTAAAGCAACACAGATATCTGAAATGATATTACCAATCAGCAGTAATACCGCGTTGATAGCTACGATGCCCATTACTACAGGGTAGTCACGCTCCATGATGGATTCATAACCAAGCAGACCGATACCATCAATGTTAAAGATTACTTCGATAAGGAACGCACCTGTCATAAAGAACAAAAGTGAATTACCAAAGTGAGAAGCGATAGGAATCAAGCTATTGCGCAAAGCGTGCTTACGTACCGCTTTCTTAAACGGTAAACCTTTAGCAATCGCAGTACGAATGTAATCTGACGATAAGTTTTCCATCAGGTTGTTTTTCATCGTCATCGTCAGCGTTGCAAAGTCACCAATCAAGTAACAGATCAGAGGCAATACCGCATGCCACATAATGTCTTTAGCGCGCTCAAAGAAGGTTTCGTAATCATCAAAATCATCGCCAACAAAGCCCCCCATTGGGAACCATTCTAGGTGATAACTGAATAGCGTAATCAGCAAAACACCAACCACATAACCCGGTAAGGCGTAGCCAACGAAGATAAGAATGGAAGAAGCGGAGTCAAACACGGAGCCATGCTTCAACGCTTTATAGTAACCAAGCGGAATTGAGATAAAGTAACTGATAAAAAAGGTCATTCCGCCATAAAACAGAGATACTGGTAAACGCTCGGCAATCATGTCAGATACCGGTTCGTAGTATCGGGTAGATTCACCCAAATCAAGCGTAACCAAGCGACTTAACCACTCAACATACGCTTCCATGACTGGTTTATCTAAACCGTAAAACGCATTAAGTTCTGCGATTTGCTCATCAGAAAGTGCGGTGTTACCACCAGCTGAGGTCATTGAAGCGGCGCCATCACCTTGTGCTTGCATTTGTGACAGCATGCGCTCTACTGGCCCACCGGGAACAAATCGAGTGATCGCGAAGATAAGAATGGTAATTCCGAGAAACGTTGGGATCACCAGCGCTAAACGGCGTAAAAAGTACGACAGCATATACAACTTGCTCCTTGTCTACTGTCCATTATTAGGCGGGGTTGGATAGGAAAAATCCGGCCCAAAATGGTGCATTTCTATCCTGTAGTAACTAAAGCTGTTGAAACACACTCCCTGAATTTCAAAAGCCAGTTTTTTCCACTACTGCAATAATTTCAGCGTCATATTTATCTTGAATCTGAGTAAGCTTCAAGTGTTTGAATCCAAAACATGACAAACTTCTTCCGATGTCGAAAAATAGAAATGTTTTTGTAAATAATTATAAAAAACCACAAAACCAATTCACACAGAATATCAATCTAGGCACTCTAGAGCCAAAACCCTATATAAACATGCAAATATGAAGAATAAATAGACAAAACAACCTAACTTCCATTTGACCCTAAAATACGAGTGAGCCCTTTTATTACGGTGGGTATCATATTCTGATACCACCCCATGCGATCGAGTTAACATACAGAGCATTCCATAAAAACCTCATAACAGAATAATTCTCTACATATACACCAACTTTCAGTACTAATCGCCCACTTAAAAACTATAGGCAAGATAAGTCATTAATCTTTACAAGAAACACAAAATACGGTGTTTTATTAAAATTTGATCTCGGTTTATAAACGCCACGTAGCAAAATGTGCTGCGATTCATATCACTTTTGGTTTTTTACATCTTTTTTACATTTCTTTATCTCTGTTTACCACTGGTTTGACTTCCTTTTTTCATCTCGGTTATACATGTCCAGAACGTTAACGAAATATTAACGTCATAATTGGTCTTTATATGACCGCACATAGGAAATAATAATAATCGGAGCAACAAGGATGTATAAAAACACAACCGCTTTATCTGTTGCGATCAGCCTTGCACTGGGAACCGCAGCAGTGGCACCTCTAGCAGCACAGGCAGAAGAGCAGCAAGTTGAACAACTTCAGAAGATGAAGGTAACAGGTTCACGTATCTCCACTACGGACATGGAAGGTCCAAACCCAGTAGACGTATATACAGCAGATGACATCGCTAAGATGGGTGCTGTAAGCGTGGATGATGTCCTACGTGGACTAACACAGAATGGTGCAGGCAGCTACGGCAGCTCATTTACTAACAGTTTTGCTGCAGGTACTTCTGGTGTTTCTCTTCGTGGTCTTGGTGCGAGCCGTACTCTAGTTCTACTTAACGGTCGCCGTGTAGCAAACTACGCGTTTGCGCAAAACCTAAACGACACTTTCGTTGACCTAAACTCAATCCCACTTTCAGCTGTTGAACGTATCGACGTTCTCAAAGATGGCGCATCAGCAATCTATGGTTCAGATGCTATCGGTGGTGTAGTAAACGTAATCCTTAAGCGTGATTACGAAGGCTTTGATGTTCGTCTAAATGGCGGCCAAACCTCTTACAGCGATGGTGAAGACCTAGACGTTACACTAACTGGCGGTAAAACATTTAATGACGCAACAAACATCATGGCGTCTCTAAACGTTGTCCAAAAAGGCAACATCATGATGAAAGATCGTCCAAACACGAAGAATGCAGACCACTCTTCACAAGGTGGTTATGACTGGCGCAGCTCTGCTGGTACACCAGGTCGTGTTTACAAAGAAGATGGAACATGGGAATCACTATGTCCAGGTGGTAGTGCAGAATGTAACTACAACTACAACGAAGAAATTGCAATGATCCCAGAAAGCGATCGTTACAACTTCCTAACTAGCCTTAACCACCAGCTAAACGAAGATACAAACTTGTTTGCGGAGCTAAGTCTTAACCGAGTGGAATCAAAAACTATCTCGGCACCGACGCCTGACTTCCAAAACGTGACTATCTCCAAAGACAACCCAAATAACACGTACGGTGAAGACGTAACTATGCGTCACCGTATTCTAGAAGCTGGTAACCGTATCAACGAAATCACAACAGACTCAATCCGTATTGTTGCTGGTGCTGAAGGTTACGCAAACTGGTTTGATACTGATGTAGATTGGACAGCCGATGCTGGTTACCACTACACAGAAACTGAAAACGTAGGTAAGAACTACCTAACAATCGCAGGCTACCAAGCGGCGATCGATAGCGGTGCTTACAACCCATTCGTAACCAATAACCCATCATCTTCACTAGATGGTGCTCGCGTTGAAACAAAACGTAAGGGTGAATCTAAACTTGGTTTTATCAATGCTGGTGCATCTTTCCCAGTATTCGAGCTATCAGGTGGTGATGCTTATGTTGCTGTAGGCGGTGAGTTCCGTTACGAAGGCGGTTCAGACACACCAGATCCGCTAGGTGAAGCTGGTGAAATCATCGGCAGTGGTGGTACGAGTTCAGATGGTGACCGCACTGTATTTGCAGGTTACGTAGAGCTTGTTGCACCGGTTATCGAAGAGGTTGAAGTTCAGCTTGCTGGTCGTGCGGAGCACTACAGCGACTTTGGTTCAGCATTCAGCCCGAAAGTGGCAGTTCGTTACCAACCAATGGATGAAGTTCTATTCCGTGCTTCATACAGCCACGGCTTTAAAGCGCCAACTCTACCTGAAGTTAACGCGGGCGCATCTACAAGCTACCAAACACTTTACGACCCGCAAACTGACACTCGCGGTCAATACAAAGTTATCAGCCAAGGTAACAAAGACCTAGATGCAGAAACTGCGCAGTCATTTAACATCGGTACTGTTATTGAGCCACTTGAAGACCTATCTGTAAAAGTTGATTACTTCTACATCGTGAATGATGACAAGATCGACACACTAGGTGCACAGAAGCTTATCGATGAAAACAGCCCGAACGTTGTTCGTAAAGCAAACGGTGATATCGACTACATCCTAGATGAGTACGTGAACGTTGCTAAGCAACAAGTAAGCGGCATCGATAGTGAAGTGAAATACGACCTATCAACAGATAGCTACGGTGACTTCCTAGTGAAACTAGCTGGTACTTACAACATCGAGTACAAGCAAAGCGATTCAGATGGCAACCTAGAAGATTACATCGGTACTTACTACGGTGGTCCTCGCTTCAAGGGTAAAGCAACGCTTGGTTACGGTTACGAAGATTTTGCGTTCACAAACATCGTGAACTACACACACTCTTACGACACTCGTTACGAAACCGCAGAGCACTCAGAAGTTGATGCCCTTACAACTTGGGACACGCAGCTTGCGTACACAGGTATCGAAAACGCAACAGTTGCTGTTGGTATCCGTAACGTAACTAACGAATTGGCGCCATTCTACAATGAAGCAGAAGGCTACCACTTCGCATTCCACGACAACACAGGCCGTTTCTACTACCTACAACTTGAATACGGCTTCTAAAACCCTTTTTGGCGCGGGACTTTCCCGCGCCCTTATCGACTGACTTTATACACTGACAAGGATGCTACTATGACGTTAAAGAGATTTGGCGTGAGTGCTATTACCACTGCACTGCTGTCTGTAAGTGCTAGTTCTATAGCGGCAGATTCAGGTTCGGTAATTTCTACTCAAGCAAAAACCAACACCTCTGCACAAGTTTCTCAACAAAAAATCGACGGATATGCTGAAAGCGCGGAAAGCATGCTAGCTGAATACAAAGGCTTGCTTCGCCAAATCGACAGCATGAAAGTCTACAACGAGCAAATCAATCGTATGGTTCAATCGCAACAAGGCGAATTGGATTCATTAAACAACCAGATTGCTCAAATCGACCAAACAGCGACTGAGGTTGTGCCTTTAACGCTGAAAATGATCGATGCACTAGATGAATTCGTCGTGCTTGACCTTCCTTTCCAAAAAGAAGAGCGTACCAAGCGGGTCAATGAACTGCGCGACCTAATGGACCGTGCAGACGTAACGACTTCAGAAAAATTCCGTAAAGTGATGGAAGCGTATCAAATCGAAGAAGGCTTCTCTCGCTCGATTGAATCTTACAAAGCTAGCCTAGAGCGCAACGGCGAGACCGTGACTTACGACTTCCTACGTATTGGTCGTACTGCGCTTCTATTCCAATCTCCGGATGGCGGTGAAACAGGTATGTGGAATCAACAAACCCGTCAATGGGAGTCACTACCTGAAAACTACCGTATCGCTGTACAGCAAGGCCTTCGTATCGCTAAGAAACAAGCGCCACCAGCGCTGATCAAACTGCCTGTATTTGCTGGGGAGGAATAAGAAATGAAAGGATTCAAAACTCTAGCCGCTGGTTTGCTAGCGAGCTTATTCATGATTTCTGGTGCACAAGCTGAAGCGCCACAGAACCTATCTGAGCTACTGAAAAACGTAAAATCAGAAAGTATCGTTGAATCAAAAGAGAACAAAGCTCGTGAAGCTGAGTTCAAAAACAACCGTGACCAACAAGCTGCACTTCTTGAAAAAGCTCGTGCAGAACTTGCAGCGCAACAAGCACTTGGTGATGAGCTAAAAGCCACGTTTGATGAAAACGACAAGCAGCTAACTGAACTGACTGAAACACTGCGCGTTCGTTCAGGTACTTTAGGTGAGATGTTTGGTGTGGTTCGCCAGTATGCTGGTGAGTTTAAAGGTCTATTTGCCGCTTCGCAAAACGCCGTTCTTTTCCCTGAGCGTGATGCTCTGCTGTCTAAACTAGCAGAAAGTAAAGAACTGCCATCAACGCAAGAACTTGAAGCGTTTTGGCACACCATCCTACAACAGGTAGTTGCATCAGGTGATACAACGACAGCTGAAGCAACCGTTGTATACGGTGAAGGTAAAGAAGCGGTACGTGACGTAACCCTAGTGGGTGAGTTTAACGCAATCGCAGATGGCAAATACGTAACTTACGTACCTCAAACTGGTAAGTTCGAAGAGCTATCACGTCAACCAAGCAAAAACATCACTCGCCTAGTTGGCGGTTTTGAAGCAGCAGACGGCACATACGAACCACTGTTTATCGACCCATCTCGTGGTGTGATTCTGTCTCTACTTGTGCAAAGCCCTACGGTTCAGGAACGTATTGACCAAGGTGGTATTGTTGGCTACGTAATCCTAGCTATGGGTGCAGTTGGTGCACTGATCGCACTCGCTTGTTACCTACGCCTATTGGTTATCGGTGGCAAGATGCGTAAGCAAGCGAAATCCGACACTGTTATTCCTGGCAACCCTCTAGGTGAAGTTATCCAAGCTTACCAAGAACATAAAGGTGACAACCTTGAAGATCTTGAAGCGAAACTGGACGAAATCATCCTACGTAACGCACCGAGCATTGAACGCTTTATCAGCTCAATCAAACTGTTCGCTTCTGTAGCACCACTTCTTGGTCTACTAGGTACAGTTATGGGTATGATCGGTACGTTCCAAGCCATCACACTATTTGGTACAGGTGATCCGAAGCTAATGGCTGGCGGTATCTCAGAAGCACTTGTTACTACGATGCTTGGTCTGGTTGTCGCAATTCCTCTACTGTTCCTGTACACCATCGTACACAGTAAAGGTCGTCGTTTGGTTCAAACTCTTGAAGAACAGAGTGCAGGCTTCATCGCTCGCTATCAGGAAAAACTGCATAAAGCCGAAAGCTAAGGAGGCGTTATGTGGTGGTTAGTTGGAGAACTTGAATCAATTAGGCGCTTCTTGGGAATGGGTGGCGACGTGCTTGTCGTCATCTTTATCCTCAGCTTCATGTTGTGGGCAGTATTGCTAGAACGTTGGTTTTACTTCGCTGCCGTCGCTCCAAAAGCAATGAAAAAAGCCGTTAGCTTTTGGGAAGAGCGCTCAGAACATAAAAGCTGGAACGCTAAGATGATCCGACAAGAA
Organism: Vibrio sp. LB10LO1; assembly: GCF_010092875.1. Lineage (NCBI taxonomy): Bacteria > Pseudomonadati > Pseudomonadota > Gammaproteobacteria > Vibrionales > Vibrionaceae > Vibrio > Vibrio sp. LB10LO1. Next base: position 6,972 of record NZ_JAADJW010000023.1, on the reverse strand, counting down.
ATCGTTTCTCGTCAGGATATTGAGAATAAAAAGGGACTACCAATCGTTAAAGTACTGATTGCACTTTGTCCCCTACTTGGTCTACTCGGCACCGTTGTCGGCATGATTCAAGTATTCGATATCTTAGCGGTTACAGGTACAGGAAGCCCTCGAGCAATGGCCTCGGGGATCTCAAAGGCAACAATCCCAACATTAGCGGGAATGGTGGCTTCTTTATCAGGACTGTTCTTTAGTACTCGTCTTGATCATTTAGCCAAAGTCACCACGCAGAAGCTTGAAGACAAGCTAAAGCATATTGCCTGAGTAAACGGAATTAGAGGTATAGGTCATGAAGAGACGCTATAGCAATGACAGCAGTGATGAAGCTGCTATCGATATGACACCGATGCTCGACATCGTCTTCATCATGTTGATCTTCTTTATCGTAACAACATCGTTCGTTAAAGAAGCCGGTCTAGAAGTAAATCGCCCTACGGCAAGCTCAGCGCAAACCGTGAAGAAAGGTAACATCATGGTTGCCATCGGCGCTGCGGGTGATGTTTGGGTTGATAAACGTCGCATCGAAGTAGATGCAGTACGTGCCAACATCGAACGTCTACGTGCAGAAAGCCCAGACGGTGCGGTTGTTATCCAAGCGGATACTGAAGCTAACGCTGGTGTAGTCGTGAAGGTTATGGACCAGATTAAGATGGCAGGTGTAGAAAGCATCTCCATTGCCGCAACCAATAAGGATTAAGCCTATGCGGTATCTGGCCTCAATTGCACTGGCGCTCATTGTCTCCCTCGGATTGTTCTGGGGGATGGACAAGCTAGTAAACAAAGAGCGCCACGAGCTAGTGTCGAATGATGATCTCCGTATGGTTGAATTCATTCGCATTAAACCGGACGAAAAAATACAGGAGAAAAAGCGCGAACTACCAAAACCACCACCACCGAAACGTCCGCCACCGCCACCTGAAATGAAGGTGACGTCTACGGTCAAACCGGTGATGGATCAAATCCCAATGGACATGCCGAAACTTGACCTACCAGTTAATGTTACGGGTGGTTCAGTACTTGGTCACTACTCTCAGGGCGGTGGTTCAGTAGCGGGATCGGGTGGTCCAGTACCATTGGCGACTTTCCAACCTCAAATGCCTCGTAAAGCGGCGAAGTCAGGTCTAGAGAAAGGCGTGGTATTGATTGAATTCACCGTTAACGCTCGCGGCGCGGTTGAAGACATCAAAGTAGTAAAAGAGACACCTCGTCGACTTGGTTTGGGTAAAGCAGCAAGAAAGACCGTATCAAAATGGACTTTCAAACCTAAGATGGTTGATGGACAACCGGTGGCCTCGCGCATGGCTCAAGAAATTGAGTTCACCACCAACTAGGGAGTCACAATATGAAATTACTCAAGACATTGCTGGCTTCTGTTGCGTTAACAATGGGTGTGCTTAGCACACCTGTTGTTGCCAAAGATTCGCCACAGCTTTCTGATAAAACATTTAAAGTCGTTAACAAAGTTCAAGAACTGATTGCGACTGAGAAATACTCTGATGCAATCGAAAGATTGAACAAGGCACTCGGCAAAACTTCGAAGAAGTATGACCGTGCAGTACTGCTGCAACAGATGGGCTTCTTGTACTCAATGAGAGACGACTATGTAAAGGCATCTAAGTACTTTGCAGAAGCGCTTTCTCTAGATGCTCTTCCAGTACCCGTTGCACAGCAAGTTCGTTACAGCCTTGCTCAGCTATATCTTGCTGAAGAACAGTTTAAGAAATCGGTTAAAACCATGGAAAAGTGGTTTGCCGTAGCTGAAACAACGAAAGAAAAGCCACAAGCACACGCTTACATCACGCTAGCAAGTGCTTACGTTCAAATGGAAGACTACCGTAAAGCAATCGCACCAACTAAAAAAGCAATTGCAATGACGAAGAATCCAAGTGAATCGTGGTACATGCTTCTGATGGCTTCTCATTACGAGCTAGGTCAAATGAAGAGCGTTGCAAGTGTTCTTAAGATCCTAACCACCAAGTACCCACAGAAAAAGCGCTACTGGATGCAACTTTCTGGTACTTATATGGAGCTGAACCAAGACAAGAATGCACTTTCTGCTTTGGAAATGGCTTATAAACTGGGTTTGTTTGAAGAAGAGAAAGAGTACTTACGTCTAGTAAACTTCCTTGCTTATCAAGAGATCCCTTACCGCGCGGCAAAGATTCTAAAAGATGAAATGGCAAACGGTAATATCGAAACAAACCAAGAAAACTTAGAGCGTTTAGCGTCATTTTGGCAGCAGTCTAAAGAGCTTGATAATGCGATTGATACCTATCAAACCGCTTATCAACTGGCCCCGAAGACAAAAAGCCAGCTAAAAATTGCCCGTTTGATGATTCAAGCGAAGCAATACCAAGCCGCTTCTAAGTTTGCTGCGACGCCTGCCTCTGATGCATCGCGCTCGCAAGCCGCAGAATTGCAATACATCCGCGGCATGGCTTTCTTTGAATTGAATCAGCCAACTCAAGCGCTTAAATCAATGAAGAAAGCAGCACAATCGGATTCGATGAGACAAGTAGTGAGTCCATGGATCAACTACCTAGAGTCGCAAGGCTAATAGGCACTCGTCATCTGAAAAGTAGTAACCAAAGTGGTTGTGGTTGCTCCGAAAATTAAGTGTGAGTCAGTCGCACGCCTGGGGAAGTGAAAGCTTCCCCTTTTTTCGTTTCTGTATAAAGAAGGCGAATTCATACCACACCTCAAAGATCCAAAAGATCGGCTAGCAACCTCAGGGAGATCATGATACTCTTCGCCTCCATTTTTCTGGCGGGTTTATCACCAATCTCAAGCAGTTTGATGAGGAAATCATCAACGCCAGTGCTATCGTTATACCAATCTCGTGAATAAACGTCATTGGCATGACAACAAGGTCGAGACTTCTTTCGGCATTCACTCAATCCAACCAAAAGTGGAACAGTACAATGGGCAAAGGTACTCTCTATATCGTATCTGCACCTAGCGGCGCAGGTAAATCTAGCTTGATCTCAGCAATGTTGGAGCGTAACCCAACATATGCAATGAAAGTGTCTGTGTCTCATACTACTCGTGGCATGCGCCCTGGCGAAGAAAACGGTATCCACTACCATTTCGTTGCAAAAGAAGAGTTTGAAGCTCTGATTGCACAAGGCGACTTCCTAGAATACGCAGAAGTGTTTGGTAACTACTACGGCACATCACGCGTATGGATTGAAGAAACGCTAAACAAAGGCATCGACGTTTTCCTAGACATCGACTGGCAAGGCGCACGTCAAATCCGTGAGCAAATGTCAGAAGCGAAAAGCATCTTTATCCTACCACCATCAAATGGTGAGCTAGAACGCCGTCTAAACACTCGTGGTCAAGACAGCGAAGAAGTGATCGCAAAACGCATGGCAGAAGCAAAATCTGAAATCTCACACTACAACGAGTACGATTACGTAATCGTAAACGACGATTTCGATACTGCATTAATGGACTTTAAAGCCATTCTACGTGCGGAAAGATTGAAGGAAGAAAAGCAAGCTGCTAAATATAAAGGTATGCTTGACGCGCTTCTAGCAGAGTAATTCTGCACTGAAACACAAATTTTCGCTTCTTTATTACGGTAAGGAAGCTTATATTGCTTATATAGAAAGTCATTGTTGTTGCACGTCTTATCGCTAGTAAATATTACGCTGAGACTGTATACTTTCTCGTCATTCAAAATTTAGTTAACTATTTGGAGTCCTCATGGCACGCGTAACTGTTCAAGACGCTGTTGAAAAAGTTGGCAACCGTTTCGACCTAGTACTGATTGCGGCTCGCCGCGCTCGTCAAATGCAAACTGGCGGTAAAGATGCACTAGTGCCAGAAGAGAACGATAAGCCAACGGTTATCGCTCTACGCGAAATCGAAGAAGGTTTAATTACTAAAGAAGTTCTAGACGCTCGTGAACGTCAAGAACAGCAAGAGCAAGAAGCGGCAGAGCTAGCGGCAGTAAGCAGCATCGCTCACAACCGTTAATTCTGACTTTAGAATTCAACAACCTCCCGGGCCTATAATTTGTATCTATTCGATAGCCTCAAAGACGTTGCCCAAGAATACCTAACAGAGCCTCAAATTGAGGCTCTGCGTCAATCTTATGTGGTAGCAAGAGATGCCCATGAAGGGCAAACCCGCTCAAGCGGTGAACCATACATCATCCACCCAGTCGCTGTGGCTCGAATCTTGGCCGAAATGCGCCTCGATATCGAAACCCTCCAAGCTGCTTTGCTGCATGACGTCATCGAAGACTGTGACGTTACAAAAGAAGATCTCGAAGAGAAATTCGGCAATACCGTCGCTGAGCTGGTTGATGGTGTATCTAAACTGGACAAACTCAAATTCCGCGATAGGAAAGAGGCTCAAGCCGAGAACTTCCGTAAGATGGTTCTGGCGATGGTGCAAGACATCCGCGTTATCCTGATCAAACTGGCTGACCGTACGCACAACATGCGCACGTTAGGTGCCCTGCGCCCCGATAAAAAACGCCGTATTGCTCGCGAAACCCTGGAAATCTACGCGCCACTGGCTCACCGTCTTGGTATTCACAATATCAAAACGGAGCTTGAGGAGCTTGGCTTCGAAGCGCTTTACCCGAACCGCTACCGCGTTCTAAAAGAAGTGGTAAGAGCGGCACGTGGTAATCGTAAAGAGATGATCCAACGTATTCACAGCGAAATTGAAGGTCGACTCGAAGATGTTGGCTTGAATGCGCGCGTGTTAGGTCGTGAAAAGAACCTGTTCTCCATCTATAACAAGATGAAAACCAAAGAACAGCGTTTCCACACCATCATGGATATCTACGCTTTCCGAGTGGTTGTTGATACTGCCGATACTTGTTATCGCGTTCTAGGCCAAGTGCACAGCTTGTATAAGCCCCGTCCTGGTCGCATGAAAGATTACATTGCGGTACCGAAAGCGAACGGCTACCAATCGCTACATACTTCTATGGTTGGCCCACATGGCGTGCCAGTTGAAGTTCAGATCCGTACCGAAGATATGGATCAAATGGCGGACAAAGGTGTCGCTGCGCACTGGTCATACAAAGACAAGGGCGACAAGTCTGGTACAACAGCGCAAGTGAAAGCTCAGCGTTGGATGCAAAGCCTGCTTGAGCTACAACAAAGCGCTGGTAACTCATTCGAATTCATTGAAAACGTAAAATCGGATCTTTTCCCAGATGAGATTTACGTCTTCACACCAAAAGGTCGTATCGTTGAACTGCCATTAGGCGCAACGGCTGTCGACTTTGCTTATGCCGTACATACTGATGTCGGTAACTCTTGTGTTGGTGCTCGTGTTGACCGTAACCCTTACCCACTAAGTAAGGCACTGAAGAACGGTCAGACAGTAGAAATCATCAGTGCACCAGGTGCGCGTCCAAACGCAGCTTGGTTGAACTATGTCGTGACTTCTCGCGCTCGCACTAAGATTCGTCAAGTATTGAAGACCATGCGTCGTGAAGAATCGATTACCTTAGGCCGTCGTCTACTGAATCACGCTTTAGGTCGTCATTCGATTGATTCAATCTACCCAGAAAACATCCAAGAAGTGCTGACGGATCTGCGCCTAGAAAGCGTCGATGATCTGCTAGCAGCCATTGGATTGGGTGAATTGATGAGTATCGTCATCGCACGTCGCTTATTGGGTGACACTGATGAATTAACCACCACAAGCTCGATTCCAAACGAATCTAACAAGAAGCTGCCAATCCGTGGTGCAGAAGGTCTGCTACTGACTTTCGCAAATTGTTGTCACCCTATACCGGATGACCACATCATTGCTCACGTATCACCAGGTCGTGGTCTTGTGGTTCACCGTGAAACGTGTCCAAACGTTCGCGGATACCAGAAAGAGCCGGACAAATACATGGCAGTCGCTTGGTCTGAAGAGTACGACAAAGAGTTCATCGCGGAACTGAAAGTCGATATGCTCAATAACCAAGGTGCGTTAGCGGAATTGACCAATGTGATTTCGAAAACCGGTTCGAACATTCACGGTCTTTCAACCGAAGAACGCGACGGTCGCTTGTACACCGTTACCGTTCTGCTAACCACCAAAGATCGTGTTCACCTTGCTGGCATCATGCGTAAGATTAAGACCATGCCACAGGCGACTCGAGTCAGACGAAGAAAGAACTAAACTCTATCGCCACCCACACTCTGGGTGGCGATTTTTTTATATCCCTATTTATTATGAATTTAGAACGTTACAACCGCATCCATCAGGTGTTAAAAGCACGCCAAACCGACCTCACCCTGTGCCTTGAAGAAGTTCATAAGCCGAACAACGTTTCTGCAGTGATCCGTACCGCTGACGCAACAGGCTTACACAAAGTTCATGCGATTTGGCCCGACAAAATGCGCACACTGACCCACACCTCAGCAGGGGCACGCAACTGGGTTGAAGTGGATACTCACGATTCGATTGAAACTGCGATTACCGAACTCAAAGCACAAGGCATGCAAGTTCTGGTCACCAACCTTTCAGACACCGCGGTCGACTTTCGTGAAATCGACTACACCAAGCCAACGGCGATCATTCTTGGTAGCGAAAAAATTGGCGCTTCAGAGCAAGCAAAGAAACTCGCAGACCAAGACATCATTATTCCAATGATCGGTATGGTGCAGTCTTTGAATGTCTCAGTCGCCAGTGCGGTGATTCTTTATGAAGCGCAGCGTCAGCGTGAAGCCGCTGGTATGTACGAACGTGAGGAAAGCGCCCTACCAAAAGAGACCATCAACCGCATTCTGTTTGAGCGAGGCCATCCAGTCTTAGCAAAGGTAGCGAAGCGCAAAGGGCTAGAATATCCACAACTTGATGACGAAGGCCAAATCGTGGCTGACGAATCATGGTGGAAAGAGATGCAGAAGAAATAAATTCGGGATTCGGGATTCGGGATTCGGGATTCGGGATTCGGGATTCGGGATTCGG
>NZ_JAADJW010000022.1:0-87495 GCF_010092875.1 Vibrio sp. LB10LO1 | reverse complement strand
TCAGTAAGGATTGCTAAGTGATCAGATCACACACACTTGAAAGAGTTCAAAAAAAATCCCCAAGCTACAAGCTTGGGGATTTGTGTATAAGAGACAGCCCAGTCGGGAGGCTTTCGGTAAATTATTCTATCTTAGCTTACGCTTTTTTCTCGCTTGCGACTTCTTCTACCGCTTTCTTAGGCAATGAGAAGTGCAGTAGTGCATAGCCAATAATCGCTGCGGTCGTTGAACCCATCAAGATGCCCAATCGAGCGTAGGTATCAAACTCAGGGCTTACGTTAGCAAACGCTAGCGATGAGATGAAAATCGACATCGTGAAGCCGATACCACAAAGAACCGACACCGCAAATATATGGATAAAGTTAACGCCCTGAGGCAGTTTGGCGATACCCAGTTTCACAGCAGCCCAGCTGAATGTGAAGATACCCAGCGGCTTGCCCACCAATAGGCCCAGAGCGATACCTAGCGGTAGCATTGAAGTCAGGCCTGACATCGATACACCCTCTAGCGAGATACCCGCGTTTGCAAAAGCAAACAAAGGAAGAATACCGAACGCTACGTATGGATGAAGTGCGTGCTCCATGTGTTTCAGTGGAGAATGCTCGCCTTTCTTGCCTTTAAGTGGAATAGCAAAACCAATTACTACGCCAGCAAGTGTTGCGTGAACTCCTGATTTAAGTACAGCAAACCATAGTATCGCACCTACGATCATATATGGCGTCAGCTTAGTGACCTCTTTGGCGTTCAGCATGAACAACACACCGGTCATGACAAAGCCAACAAGTAATGCCATCGTTGATAGATCACCTGTGTAGAACAACGCGATGATAACCACGACACCAAGGTCATCAATAATAGCCAATGCTAGAAGGAATACTTTCAAGCTGATTGGCACACGCTTACCAAGAAGCGCCATAATACCAAGAGCAAAGGCAATGTCTGTTGCAGCTGGAATAGCCCAGCCAGAGATAGCCTCTGGGTCACCGGCGTTGAAAGCCACATAAACCAGTGCCGGTGCTAACATACCACCTACCGCTGCAATAGCAGGGAAGATCGCGGTTTCTTTCGATTTTAGTGCACCTTCAAGTAGCTCACGCTTTACTTCAAGGCCGATTAATAGGAAGAACACGGCCATCAAGCCGTCATTAATCCAGTGAGACACTGACATACCAAATACATAAGTATGCAGCATCGCTTGATAACTTTCGCCAAGCGGTGAGTTTGCAATGGTCATAGCAATTGCAGCTGCAATTACAAGAAGGATACCGCCTGCGGATTCCATTTTAAAAAAGTCACGAATGACATCGTTCATGGTTTCGCCCTTATATTTATTATCTTAATAAACGAGTAACAAAGAATGATGAGAGTTTATAGCTGAAGAAAATGTAAGAATAATCGCTTGTTTAGAGTTTAAACTTCGATTTTTCCGATGTTTCATATACGAAACATCGTATTTTTCAACAAGAACATATTTTTTTACAAGACCTGCCTATCTCCTTATAAGCTCAATCTATTCACATAGACTACTATTAAGTTAGTATAATATCTGATGAATTTTCGTGATTAACGTGCGGTTTTACACCGAAAATTGCGTGTTTCATTACCAAAAAAACCACCCAACTGGGTGGCCTTTTCTGTTCTGTTTAATAACCGGTGAGCTGCATAAATCCCCAAGCTTCATTAGAACCGGATGCGAGTATCGGGCCTTCCCAATAAGGAATCACAAACGGCAACCACATGTCCGATTTTATGATTCTCGTCGTCAAATTTATGTTCTGCTCAGGAACGTTAATAATCCATTGGAGAGGTAACCTTCTTCCATTAGAAAGATTGGTGACGTGCAATGGCGTCATCGTGATGTCTTTATCAGTTAGATTGATGACTTTTCCAGAGCGCGTTGACAACGTACCGAAGAGATGAGGAACCTGACCATTGTGACGATAACGACTTACTGTAAGCGCTCGCCCATCATCAAGGTTAAACACAAACCAATCCCAGCCTTGCTGGCCTTCGCCAATCAGGCCACTTCCCCACTCTTTCTGCGTCCAGGCTGAGCCAGAAACAGGGATCTCGCGACCATTAAGGGTAAGCGTCCCTTTCACATTCAAGAAAGGCGCGCTGAAGCTGAAAGAGGCTATCGATTGAAGGGCATGCTTAACCTGAAACCCTTTATCACCGTTCACCACAAATGGACCGCTGGTTGTTGTGTTCAAATCGAGGGCAAAAGCGTCAGTGGCGACATCCAGGTTGCCTGGGAATGGTGTTGAACCAAGAGCACGCCAATTCCAGTTATCAATCCACAAACGGAACGGACGATTGGTCATCCCAGCTTGGCCAATACCACCACGGGCGACGCGCTGCTCTTTCCATACGTGAGAGCCATTGCTGATAACAATGTGGGCAATAAATAAGTGTGGGTTCTGCCAACCTCGAGTATCACGTTCGTCTGTCGCTACTCGGAAATAGCTCCATTGAATGTTGTACACTTTGCCGTGCTTGTCCTGAACCTTAGCAAAGTAGTTCCACCACTCATGCTGGTAATCTGGGTGAAAACGGAAATCATCGGGTAGCGATACATGCTCATCAGGTAGGACTGGTTCGAAAACCGTCTTACTTTCACGTTTGAGTACATCGCTGATCTCACCCTGCTCTGTTGCGGTCGCTTCCGCCCATAGTGTCAAATACAATGCTACGCCAGTCATCGTGATTGCAACGATACACAACAATACCGAGAGAGATAATCGCTTTTTAGGTTTCATGTTTTTCACTACAGCGCATCCCTCAATGACTTCATTGGCGTGCTCTTAATCATTCTAATCACTGGCAGCGCACCAGCGATCATAATGGCCAGCATTGCCCAAGCGATGGTTTGAGCGTACTCCCAAGGAATGGTTTGCAACTCCAGCGACCAACCGAATGATTGCTTAATAATGATATCAACGATCAGATGTGCCAGTGCTAAACCCAGTGGTACTGCAATAATGGCGGATATCATACCGAAGGCAAACAACTGAAGGCCTCCTAACATCACCAATTCTTTACCGGAAACGCCCATACAACGTAGCAATGAGAAATGTCGTTGACGAGAAAACTCGCCCGCTAGCGTTGCGAAGAACAATCCAAATACGGCGATAATCAAAGTGATGTTGCCTAGCGTTCCCGCAATAGCAAAAGTATGATCAAACACGCGCATGGCTTGGTTATAGATATTGTTGTTGTCGAACACTCGATCCTGAGGTAAACGGAACACGTTTTCTAGACGACGCTTCAAGCCCTCTCCGTTAACGTTGTCCTTCACCAAAACGCCAAGCCCTACATTACCTGAGCCAGCAAACGCATACAGCCAATTACGATGCGACATCATGACTTGGTTGTACGGGTTACCGTAGTCGTAATACACACCAACGACTTGCCACCCTCCACCTAATGGAGGCTGAAGATCAATATAGTCACCCGGGCGAATATCGAGCTTCAAAGCCATGGATTCACTCACCATTAAGCTCTTCGAATGGTGCAAGTGATACCAATAGTTCGGCACACCAAGCTTCACAGTAAGAGAGTCCAACTCCCCTTCTGAGGAACCAGTACTCACTACTTGCAATGCACCACGTTCCGTTGGGACGTCTTTTTCCCAACGCCACCAGACAGCGTCTACTTCAGGTTGTTCTTTCAACCAAGCGCTCATACGTGCTGCTGAGTTGTTAGTTGGGTAAATATAGAGGTCGGCGGCTAGGCGTTGGCTTAACCATTTATCCGTCGTATCTCGGAAGCTACCAACCATGGTTTCCACACCGATGTTTGCTGCCAAGGCGAGCATAAACGCCATCGTCGCAACGCCACGGTAACTCATGCTCGCAGCCGCATCAGCGAAGAACCAACGCACACGCACCCAACGTAGTGAGTAAGAAAAGCTTTGGAACATATGCCACATCAAAAATGGCATAAACAAGGCCACACTGATTAGCATCAAGGCAATAATGGCAAAACCCGACTCTTGTGTTTTAGGTGCTTGGTACACGGCTACGGCGGCGACACAGAAAGCACAAGCCGCAAAAGCTTGCCAAGAGAACTCACGTCCAGCAAAACGCATCAGAGATAAACGAGAAGAAAGGCGAATCGGTTGCGATTTCAGCAGACGAATCAGCGGCCAAAGGCATGAAATGAGAGCCCCCATCGCTGACATCACTAAGCTGTATAGGCTCGATTCCCATGACCAGCCTATCGTTAGGCCAACATTGGCGTCGTAAAGATCACTCAAGCTCGACGAAACAGCAGGGATCAGCTCATTCGCTAAGATAAGGCCAAAGAAGTTACCACAAGCCCATGCAACCAACACAAGAATGGTCAGTTCAAGCATCAAAGCTTGGGCGAGCTGCATACCATTGACACCGGTTTGGCGAAGTATACCGACCAAGCGCTGGCGCTGAATAAACGACAGTGACATTGCTTGGTAGAAGATGAACAAACCCACTAAGAACGACAGCATACCCATCGCCGTTAAGTTCATGTGAAATGCTTTCGTTAAAGACTCTAGCTCAGTACGGCTGTTACGCACCAGTGTCATACCGTTAGGCAGCATGTTCTTAAGAGCCAGTATTTTCTCTTCTGGCATTTCACCACAAGCGATGGCAGACAAACCAGAGCTGCGCTTGAGCATACGAAGCAGAGAAATATCGGTTACAAGGCGAGTGCCGGAGAGCAGGTTATCTGAGTCGACTTTTAGTGGCCCAAGTCGACTACCATCATTGAGTTGAATAAAGTCGCCATCGCTCCATTGCATGTGTGCAGCCAAGTCTTGGCTTGCAAGGATAGGATAAGGAGGCTTCATTAAAGACAGCATCGGTAAGTCTTTGAGCGATTTACCCTGCTGTAGAGGCAATAAGGCGACGGGATCGACACCAACCAACATCAAGCTTAGGTCGGCTTCCGTATCAAGGTGGAGAATATCAAACGGCGCACACTGGTTGAAACCAGCACGACGCAATTGGATATAAAAGCCTTGGGGGATTTTATTAGCAGAATGCTTAGTACGAATACGGTAAGGCAAAGGGTTTGAAAAAAGTTTCTCACCGGTTTCGTAACTCTGTTTCGCGTGTTGGTTAATAGAAGTAACACCAACAAGGAGTGACACTCCAAGGGTTAAACCAAGCCAAACAAGAATAATTTGAAGTGGATAGCGGCGGTAGTGACCGAGTAGTGCTTTAACTACGGGCCATAACATGCAGCTGCCCTCCTTGAAGACGGATTCGACCTTCCATGTGTTCTGCCACCTTTTCACTGTGTGTAACCAGCAGCAAAGTACACTCTAACTGGCGTGCTAGGCTCGTAAGTAAGCGCATTACGGCTTCGGCATTGCGCTCATCCAAGCTACCTGTTGGTTCATCGGCAAGCAGAATTTTCGGTTCCATATACAACGCACGAGCAATCGCAGCACGTTGTTGCTGACCACCGGACACTTCTTCAGGGTAACGACCTAAAAGCGGCATAAGGTCGAGAGCGGAAAGGATTTGACGCCACAAGCCTTTGTCTTCTGGTAAGCCTTTCAATTGGCGACAGAAGCGGATGTTGTCAGCAATGTTCAGGGTAGGAAGAAGGTTAAACTGCTGGAAGATATTACCAATGTTATTACGGCGATATAAGGTTCTTAGATGCTCTGGTGCGCTGTGCATGGCAAAGCTTGGGTACTGGATCTCGCCTGAATCAGCGGTATCGAGACCTGCGATCAAGTTAAGTAAGGTACTTTTACCTGATCCACTCTCCCCCATTAATGCAACTTGTTCACCTTGTTGTAATGTTAATTCTGCCCCTTGCAGTACAGGATGAAATTCTCCCCCGTCTACATAGCCTTTACATAGGTCTGACAGTTTTAACATTGATTTTGCCGCTCAAATGGTGTCTAAAAATTGGAATCCGAATCTACACTAAAATGCTGTTGGTAGGAAGTATTTTGAATAGTTGATCACACTATCAGGGTACAAATGCAACTTGTCTCGAGACACCACTCAAGCTTCAATCAAATTTTTCATCCATTTCTTACTCGCCATACGTTGAAAACACGTTCCCCACTTCACCACTTCTTCGGTCAAAAACAGTAGATAAACCCATTGCGGCTCAAAACCAAGGTAGATTGCACCGAAGGCAGCGAGAGGGATACTGATCACCCATTGTGCGATCAGATCTTGATATAAACAGAACTTCACATCCCCACCTGCGCGTAGCACACCAACAATGGCCATCATAGGCACGGAGCGCAGAATCACACCAATAGCGAGAATCACCATAAACTGCTCAGCAAGGTGCCGAGTTTCTGGTGTCAGTGCGCTGAATGCATCGAGAATAAGTTGGTTAGAGAGTAGAAGCAAAATAGCGACAACGATGGCGATGGCTACATTCAGGAAGACCGTTGCCCACGCTTGGTAGTAAACCGGACCAAACTGCTTCGCGCCTAATTGGTTGCCTACTAAAACAGCCGCTGCATTAGATGAACCTATCATCATGGCCAGAGCAATCGACTCAACCGGTGTCATCACTGATAAAGCAGCCAAGCCTTGCACTCCTGCCTGCCCCATAATGGCGTGATAGGCAAACAAACCGCCAGCCCAAGCAAGGAAGTTAAATGTGGTAGGAAGAGACAACTTCAAGAAACGTGTGATTTTATCCAACACTAAGCTGGCACGAATATCATCCCATCCAAACGCAATGATGTGTTTTTTAAACCACAAGTAACTGAATAGACATGTGACCTCTATTGCGCCACTGATCACTGTCGCGATCGCAGCACCTTTAATCCCCATTGGAGGAAAGCCAAATTTACCGAAAATCAGCACCCAGTTAAGGAAGATGTTAGACGCAATACCAATGCCGCTAAAGAAAGTACTTAGCCCAGGTTGATGCATGGCACGTAAACCTACAGCCATACTCGCGACACAAGCTACAGCGAACATACTAACCGATGAAATCACCAAATAGTCGGCTCCAAGACGAATCACTTCCTCTGAATCCGTCGTTAGGCGCATAATTGGTTCAGGGAAGAGTACGAACAACACGACAGTGAAAGCAGCGAACACCATGGAGATCATCCAAGTCAATGACGTGCTTTGGCGAACTCCGACTTTATCGCCCGCTCCCCAATATTGTGCCGTTAGCAGCGCACCACCCGTTGTCACACCAAGGAGCATAATCGTGGTTACAAAGGTCGCTCTTGCAGCAACGCCGACCGCTGCAATTTCCGCTTCCCCCAACTGGCCAAGCATCAAAACGTCCACCAAGCTTCGACTAGAGAACATCATGCTCTGCAAAGTAATAGGTAATGCGATGGCAAACAGTCGACGTAAAAACGACTTATCAGCATGAGTAATCAATTGTGAAAAAAAAGTCATGCTCGCTCCGTCGACAACTTATTGATAGAAAGGGAAAAGTGTCTCATGATTATACCCAGTGGTGACTAATCCACCAGCAATAAAAAGGACTCAGAATGAAAAAGGTGTTGGTACTTGGGGCTTCCGGTTACATTGGCTCACAACTTCTTCCACAACTGCTCGACAAAGGTTACATTGTCACTGCAGCGGCGCGTCATATTGACTATCTAGAATCCCGAACTCAGCCACACCCTAACCTCACCCTCACTTATCTCGATCTAGCGGATGCGCAAGCAACGCTCGAAGTGGTGAATGACTTTGATTTGGTGTTCTTTCTTGTGCACGGTATGGCGCAAGGCCACGACTTCGTTGAATACGAATTAAACCTCGCAGAGAACTTCAAAAATGCGCTTGAGAAAAGCCGTGTAGAACACGTTATTTATTTGAGTGCGATTCAACCTCAAACTGGCAACTCTCAACACTTGGCAGCGCGCAAAGCGACGGGGAAGATCATCCGTCAAGCTGGCGTGCCTGTTACTGAACTTCGTGCAGGCGTGATTATCGGTCCCGGTTCTGCGGCATTCGAGATCATGCGCGACTTTGTCTACAATTTGCCAGTTCTCATTGCGCCTAAATGGGTAGATTCCAAAGCTAACCCTATCGCCCTACCCAACCTGAATCACTATTTGCTTGAATTGGCAGAAACCAAACCAACAGAGAGTGAAATCTACGAGGTCGGCGGTCCGGATACATTAAGTTATCGTGAGCAATTTGAAGTCATTTGTAAGATCACCAAGAAACCTTACCGACTTTGGTCTACGCCACTGCTGACACCTAAAATGGCATCGTATTGGTTGGCCATCGTGACATCGGTTCCTGCAAATATCGGTAAAGCGTTACTTGCAGGTTTAGAACACGACTACATTGCCGATACCAAAGCCATTCATCAGCGATTCCCACAGCAGCTGATTAGCTACGAGCAGTCTGTTGAGGATACGATCGCGACGGAAGGCACTTTTGTACGCAGTAACGTCTGGGGCTTCGAACCTGCCGCACTCAAACGCTGGCAACCGGGCTACGGGTACTATCCAAAACAAGCGGGAGCGAGCATCAAGACTAAAGCTTCTGCCGAATCACTTTGGAAGGTGGCACAAAAGATCGGTAGCCCTGAAAAAGGCTATTACTTTGCTAACGTCCTTTGGCGCACCCGAGAATGGCTCGATATCTTCTTTGGTGGCGGAAAACCCATTCGTGTTTCCCCTCCCGGTCCAGAGCTCAAAGTGGGTGATTTCATTGATTCTTGGAAAGTCATTCGCTGCGAAGAGAACCAGTTCCTCTCGCTATTTTTTGGCATGAAAGGGCCAGGGCTTGGTCGTTTGGAAATCACCATTAAAGACGATGGTGAGGAGCGTGAATTCGATATCACTGCATGGTGGCATCCACAAGGCTTTCCGGGCTTACTCTACTGGTTTGCGATGATGCCTGCTCACCTGTTTATCTTCAAAGGCATGGTTAAAGCCATAGCGAAAGAAGCGGAAGCGCTAGAGGAAAAACAAAACTAAATAAAGCGAACCATTGGCACGGATGCCAGCATAGAACTATTAACCATACCTCACGCTAAACATGATGTTTTGATTGAAGCGGATCGTTACCGTGACTGGGCGTTAAAGCACATCCTGACTTTTTACGATCACAGGCATCAATTTGTTTAGCTGTGAGACTTAACCCGCGCCTTAAACTGAGACGGCTAAATACAAAAAAGCGTACACAAAGATCATGTGTACGCTTTTTGCTTAGTGAGAAGAAGTGATTCTATTAGTCAGCTTTAAATGACAGTGGAATCTCTGCCAATTGATTACCTTCGTTCGCTGGGAAGATTAGGTATTCGCCATGGTATTTCACCATCGATTTGTAATCGGTTACTTTGTGAACCATGTAGCCTGCTTGCGATGCTTTCTCAACAAACTCCGCATGGTTACCACGAACAAACCAACTCATCGGTTTTACCAGTCGCTCACCATCAAAACAGCTTTCACATTGGTCAGCACACAATGCTAATGAGTTCTGCCCTTCAGTAAAGATTTGTACTTTACCGCAACCAACGAGTTGCTCAGATGTAGACACTTCCCAACCAGCCTGTTCCATAAGATCCAAGAACGCTTCAATGTCAGAGTCTTTGATAACTTTAGGCTCTTCACCTTCTGGGAAAAACTGCGCGTAAAAGCCAGAGATACGTTTGAAGATGAATAGCAAACCGGCATCGTTACCTTTTGAACGACCAGCTTTCTGCCAACGTGTTAGGTCATCACCCACTGTGCGCCCAAAGCGTTGTGATTTCAGCGCCTTTGTGACCCAACGTACCAAGTAGTGGTTGTTAGCAACTGGCGCATTGGCCAATTTGCCTGAGCGATGCTCTTGGTCTAGATCCGCCAGAGCTGCGTTAACTAAGTTTTGAATTTCTTGGGTGTAATTAGACATTACGCCTTTCTTCCTAAAGTCCAATAAAACAGTGCAGACAGCACTGAACAAGCAAACATTACGATGATCATCGGCCACGCAACAGCGCCTGGCATTGCAGCAACGAGCGCACCAACCAGTGAGCCAGTGCCAAATCGCAGTGTACCAGCAAGTGAAGATGCTGTACCCGCCATGGTTGGGTACCCACTCAACAACAGAGCCATTGAGTTACTACCAATCGTAGACAAAGTACCGATAAACAGCACAACAAAAGGCACCATGCCCCACAAGCCAAGGTCGAGCATCCAGCCGACAAACAGGCCAATACCCGCAATCAACTGCACGGTTAGTCCGAAACGCAGCATGAAGTGCGAACCGACCTTTTTCACCATGCGACCATTTAGACTGGTCATGATGATCATCGCTACGATGTTCAAACCAAATAGGTAACCAAATTGGTCAGGTCGAACACCATATAAATCAATATAAACAAACGAACCCGCAGTCAGGAATGCAAACATACCAGAGAACGAGAACGCACCTGAAAGCATTAAACCCAATGCCTCAGGGTTAGAACACAGGCGCGCATAGTTACGAATCGTGGTTCTGAATCTTAGTGGCTGACGGTTTTCTGGCTTAAGCGTTTCTGGGATCATCCACAGAACAAGCAGAATCACTACAACAGCGAAGATAGCGAGTACCCAGAAGATCGAACGCCAGCCGAACCAAATCGCTAGATGGCCACCAATCATCGGCGCTACCAAAGGCGCAATCGTAATCACCAAGGTCACGAACGACATAGCACGCGCGAAATCTTCACGGTCAAACATGTCTCGTACAACCGCTTGGATGATCACAGCAGCCGCAGCGCCAGCAAAACCTTGCGCCGTACGCACATAAGTTAGCGCATCGATACCGTTAGTGGTCGCACTGACTACCGCTGCCAAACCAAAAAAGAGCACACCTAAAATGAGTACAGGTCGGCGACCATAGCTATCCGCTAACGGACCATGAATCAACTGACCTATCGCAAAACCTGCCGTATAAGCCGTTAACGTAATCTGTACCGCACCTGGGGTTACACCAAGATCTTTCGCGATGGTTGGCATAGCTGGTAGGTACATATCGATAGCAAGTGGCGTCAGCGCACCAATTGCACCGAGTACAAGAAACAATAAAAAACTGATTTGTGACTGGGGAGCACTTTGGGCTTTTTCTGTCATTGCTTTACCTCTTGTTGTGTCCTCCCATCAACATTCCACATTGATTGAGATAGATGATTGACGCTTCTCTCACCCTGAATCCGTAACCGTCACGAATTACAGCGCATAGTCTCCTTACTATTGAGAAGATCATAAAAGACGAAAGTATACCAAGATGGTCTTGACTAACTCGACGCTAAAAACTGCATGATCAGTATGCAGAACGACAAAGTAACCGAGCTAAAACGAAGAGGCGGTGATATGAACACCGTCTGTACTTATCGTCAGTAAGGACCAACAAGAGAAAAGGATTTCTCAGACTAAATACAGTTATGCCTGCGTTTACGAGCGGCGAATAAGCATCTTACTCAGACACTAAGACTTATTTGGTAGGAACCACCATTCTGAGTGATTTCTCATCAAAAGACTAGTTCCTATCAGGAATCAAACAATTTCCCAGAACAGTGATTATTTCCAACCAGATTGAGTTATTTTACAACTGATTCAACTTCTTCTTCTGTTAAGAAGCGGTAATCACCCGGCTCAAGTGCTTCATCCAGCACAATAGAACCAATACGTTCACGGTGAAGCTGTTCAACCTTGTTACCAAGCGCAGCAAACATACGTTTCACTTGGTGGTATTTGCCTTCCACAATCGTTAGCAGCACTTCGTTTTCGGCTTCGTTCACGATCTCAAGATGTGCTGGCAGTGTTGGCTCACGCTCGTTGCGTAGCTCAATACCTTCGGCAAACTTCTCAACGTAATCAGGTTGAATCGCATCCACAAGCCATACGCGGTACGTCTTCTCACATTTGTGTTTTGGTGACGTAATACGGTGCGACCATTGACCATCGTCTGTGATCAGCACAAGACCGGTAGTGTCCACATCCAAACGACCAGCAAAGTGCAAGTTTTCTACCTTTGGCTCATCCAGTAGAACGAACGCCGTTGGGTTGTGCCCATCTTCATGCGAACACACAAAGTCCGCAGGCTTGTACAACATGATGTAACGAGGGCCAGGAGCACCAACTTCGCGCCCTTCCCATTCAACCACACCACCTTCTGGTACTTTGAATGCACCACTCTTTTGTACTTCACCATCAACCGTTATTTCGCCACTTTTGATGATCTTAGTTGCCTGCTTGCGAGTCGCACCCAGTCCATCACACAAATATTTATCTAAACGCATGAATACCTCTAATGTTTAAGGTCGGGTATTATAGCGATCCTAATTCGAATAGTTGAGCAATTTCACAGATTTTCATGTATACCCTTCGCCCCTACCAAGCCGACTCTGTAAAAGCGGTGATTCACTATTTTCGTAAACACACCACACCAGCGGTCATTGTGCTGCCTACTGGTGCGGGTAAAAGCTTGGTCATTGCAGAGTTAGCAAGGCTTGCAAAAGGTCGAGTACTGGTACTTGCTCACGTAAAAGAGCTGGTGGAACAGAATCACGCCAAGTACGAAGGTTACGGACTAAAAGGCTCAATATTCTCGGCAGGTCTCGGACGTAAAGAGACCGATCAGCAAGTGGTGTTTGCCTCGGTTCAATCCGTGGTGCGCAATCTGGATTCTTTCAAGAACCAGTTTTCTTTACTGGTGATTGACGAATGTCATCGCGTGCCAGACGAGAAAACCAGTAGCTATCAAAAAGTGATCACTCATCTAAGAGAGCTCAATCCCGGCATCAAAGTATTAGGCTTAACCGCCACACCTTATCGCTTGGGTATGGGATGGATTTATCAGTACCACACCCGTGGACAGGTTCGAACGGAAGAATCACGCTTTTTCCGCGACTGTATCTTCGAGCTCCCTATTCGTTACTTATTGGATGAAAACTTCTTAACGCCTGCTCGAATGATGGACGCCCCCGTCTTATCTTATGACTTCTCGCAGCTAAAGCCTGCCAATACGGGTCGGTACAAAGAAGCGGAAATGGACATGGTGATCGACAAAGCCAAACGTGCGACACCACAAATCGTTGAGCAAATCATTCAATACGCCAAAGAACGCAAAGGCGTAATGGTATTTGCAGCCACGGTTCGCCATGCACAAGAAATCCACGGCCTGTTGCCAGAAGGCGATACCGCGATTGTGATTGGTGATACGCCAACACCAGAGCGTGATGCCATCATTCAATCGTTCAAGAATCGTGAGATAAAGTACTTGGTCAACGTGTCCGTTCTGACCACGGGCTTCGATGCGCCACATGTGGATTTAATCGCGATTCTGCGCCCAACCGAATCCGTCAGTTTATATCAACAGATTGTTGGACGTGGGTTGCGTCTGTCGGAAGGTAAATCAGAATGTCTCGTGCTGGATTACGCTGGCAATAACTATGACCTGTACCAGCCTGAAGTGGGTGATCCTAAGCCAGACTCCACTAGTGAAATAATCACCATCCCTTGCCCTGCTTGTGGCTTTAACAACAACTTCTGGGGCAAGTTAGACAGCAATGGCTTTTTGCTGGAACACTTTGGTCGCCGTTGCCAAGGGTACTTTGAAGATGATGAAACTGGCGAGCGAGAACACTGTGGATACCGCTTTAGAGCCAAATATTGCGGTGAATGCGGTGCTGATAACGATATTGCAGCGCGTATTTGCCATGAGTGTGATGCCACACTCGTTGACCCAGACAAAAAGCTCAAAGAGGCATTAAATCTAAAAGATGCGCTGATCTTTGAATGCACTGAAATGGATTTGACGGTGTTTAAATCTAGCGATGGCAAGCCACTGTTGAAAGTGACGTATTCTGGTGAAACCTACCAAGGCGAAGGGAACGCATTGGTGCATGAGTTCTGGTCACTGAATACCAAAAAACAGAAGCAAACCTTCAAAGACCAGTTTGTTCGTCCCCACCTTGCAGATAAACATCGTCCGTTTGAAGAAGCGTCGCCAACTAAAGTAGTAGCCAACCAGCATCGTTTCCGTCTGCCGCAATTTGTTATTGCCCGTAAGTCAGGCCGTTTCTGGAAGCTGCGCGACAAGATCTTCGAAGATGAATTAAAACAATGACGGCTTGAGTCAAAACGAAAACAGCGCCTATTTACGGCGCTGTTTTTTTAGAGCAGATTATACGTCCTTATATTGATACATATCTTGGTCAGCGCGCTCAATCACATCCATTAACGTTTCTTCGCTCGTTGCTTTAGCAACACCTGTTGTGACCTGGACACTGATGCCATAGCGCACCAGAGGTCGAGCGACAATATTTTCTCTCAGGTTCGTCGCCAGTCTTTCTGCTGACTCCAAAGGGCAAAGTGGCATCACGACGACAAACTCATCTCCACCGAGTCGTATCAACCAATCACTTTGCCTAAACGTAGACTTAATTGTGCGCGCAATATGAATGAGTGCGAGATCTCCTGCCTTATGCCCATGCGTATCGTTGATCTGCTTAAACTTCTTACCATCAATTAAAATGACCGCGTAATGGCCTTCTTTAATCGCATTTTCAAAGTCGCTGTCTTCAAAAACCTTACGATTATACAGAGAGGTCAACTCATCAATACTTGCATTTTTAATGGCATGCGCTAGGTGACTTCGATGTTGAACGTTAGAAGCATAAAGTCTATGAAAGGTACCCACTATTGCCCAAGTAACAAACAGAACCCACAAATTATCAATCAATACTTTAATAATGGGTAATTGATAAATGATCGCGCTGTCATTATCGATTGGCAGGATCAAAGCCCCAGCAAGGTTTGAAAAAGGATAATTTTCAAAGCCCACGGTGACGTAGTAAAAACCATTAACTAAGTTGGTTTCAACAGTACGGCCATCTAAATGGTCGTAGTTCACTCGAATATCAACCACCACATCACCAATGATCCCATCATTTTTATAAACAGGGCTCGTTACAGTAAATGTATCAGTGCCTAAATTTCCGAGGTAGCTGTCTGAGATAACGACTCTATCGGCTAACTCCGTGTCATGCATATTCAATGAACATATTCGGGCAGGGCCACAAATCAGAGGATCAAACATTTGATCTGAAATTTTATAGTCTTCATTAGGCTTTGCAAAAACCAGCTTTTTTCCTGTATAGGAACGGTAATAGACACTGATATTCGGACGCTCTGTAAGCTTATGGTTATACTGTAAAAGATCACCTAAAACCTCATACGCCACAAGCTCGTCGTTGGTCAACTTATTATTGTCCAATGATTGAATTCTTTGAGAAGCTTCCAACTCCTCTGCTGAGATCTCAACACTAGGTTCATCAAGCTTAGACTCTATCAACAAGCCAGCAATAATTGCCGAACTTTTATACAGCTCAAAGTAGTTTGCGATCGCATCAAAATCCCTTTTACTTTGGTGCATGGCAACTATCGACATTAAAGATGCGACAGCAAGGTATACTGCAATAGCTATCGATAGTGAACGCTTGGATAACTTTAAAAGTAACATTCTGTTTGTTTGAACCGCCTTTTGTTTGATTTGAAAACACGTTCCAACCAACTCATCAATACGTTTTGCAATCAATCATTTTTTGTAATTATGTTAATTGTCAGACGGGCAAAAAATATACATGTCACTTGCTATATAGCTATAGGCAGCATCATTTAATTGAAAACCAATTATGCCTAATGCGCCACTTTAATGCGTTTTTTCAAGCAGTTCGAATGCGCTTGTCTCAATACAAATAAGTTCAAACTAAGATCTGTATTCACTTTCCATTCATGTACGAGCCGATATAATTTTGCTAACTCTCCAAAAAAGGCTTTGCTATGTCTATCTCCTTCACTCCGCGCAAACTTTCCGTGCTGCTAGGGTTAGTACCGCTTTTATTGTCTGCACCAAGCTTTGCGTCTCACCATGATCATCATGATGACAAAGACGGCCATGCCATTGTTCGTGACGTCGAAAAGCCAGGAACACGAATCGAGTTCGATGAAGATCAGGATGAAGTCTATCGCGCGGTTCAGAAAGGCTACATTCGCCCTTTTTCTGATATGTATGAAGCAGTGGAGAATGATCTGTATGGGCGTATTATTAAGGTAGAGCTTGAGGAAGACGATGACGAATGGGTTTACGAGCTGAAAATCTTGTTCAATGACAGTGTGATAAAAGTGGAATACGACGCCGCCACGCTAGAAATGCTCGAGATAAAAGGACGTAACTTCAACAAAGCCCTCAAGCCACAATAATTAAGTGAAAATAATTACCAAGCATAATAAGAAGAAAGAATATGAAAATACTTGTTGTCGAAGATGAACCTCGCCTAGGCGAACAAATTTTAGAAACGTTGGAAAACAATGGCTGGGTGCCAGAACTTTCCCAAGATGGTATCGATGCGCTTTACCGTGCTACCTCAGAAGAATGGGACGCTATTGTGCTAGACCTAGGCTTGCCGAAGCTCGATGGTTTAACGGTTCTAAAAGGCATTCGAGATGAAAACATTAATACACCGGTTGTGATTTTGAGTGCCCGTGACACATTATCTCAACGTGTTGAGGGTTTGAATGCTGGCGCCGATGACTACCTGACTAAGCCATTTGAAATGGTTGAGTTAACAGCTCGACTTCGAGCCCAATTGCGCCGCGCTTCGGGTAACGCCTCACCTGTCATGCAAATTGGTGATTTGAGTTTAGATACACGCTCCTCAAAAGTACTGTGGCAAGGACAAGCGGTCAGCTTAACCGCGCTGGAATATAAAGTAGTCGCGTACTTCATGCACAACCCAGAAAAAGTCATTTCTCGTACCGAATTGGTGGAGCACATCTATAAGCAAGACTTCGACCGTGACTCAAACACCATTGAAGTTTTCATCGGTCGTATTCGTAAGAAAATCGCGCCAAAGATCATCAAAACCGTCCGCGGACTGGGGTACCAACTGAATGCCGAGTAAACACAGGCTACCTATGCACATTCTTAAGCGGCTGAGTATCAAAAGCCGCTTAGTACTGGCGGCGGTTGTCTGGCTAACGGCTATGATCCTCGCTGCGGGCGTAACGATCCCCACCCAAGTCTATAGCTATATGGTGGATGACACTCGCTCCCAATTGAATGTCTACATGGACGAGATTGCCGCCCAGCTCGAAGTCGACAGCCAAGGCCAACTCACTCTCTCAACCCAACTTTCCGACCCTAGATTCAGTCGCCCATACAGTGGCCTTTATTGGAGTGCTTCCACCAAAACGAGCTTAGAACGTTCGCGATCGTTGTGGGATAAGAAAATTGAGTACAAAGGATTGGATAAAGACGCCTTTGGCGCTCGTGATGAAAAGCTTATCACGTTGAAAAAGACCCTTTACCTGCCAGATTACGACGGTCCCATTGATGTCATCATCGGCATTGACGAAGATCCAATTGAAGGCACAATCCAGTCTTTAACGGGTCAGCTTTGGATCATTCTAGGATTGCTCTTTGCTGGTGTTCTTGCGGTTATCTTGCTGCAAATCGCGTGGTCTTTAAGCCCGCTGACCAAGCTGCAAAGAGAGTTAGCCGAGCTTAAATCAGGCAATAAAAAAGGCTTGGAAGAAGAGTACCCGAAAGAAATTTCCCCTTTGATTTCTGACCTTAATGCCCTGCTCTTTCACTATCAAGAGCTGCTTGAACGTGCACGTAATCATGCAGGAAACTTATCTCACGCGCTGAAAACACCGCTTTCCGTTTTAAAAAACGAGGTGCAAAACTTCACGCCTGAAGAACAAGAACGCTTGAACGCGCCAATCACACAAATCCAACAACACATCGATTACCACTTAGGTCGCGCTCGTATGGCTGGCTCTATGAATATTCTTTCAGTGAAATCGAACCCTTCAGAGCGCGTTGATGCCATATCCATGGCGTTTGACAAGGTATACGCACACCGTGACGTCACACTGATTAACGAGCTTGATTCTGAATTGAACGTCGCCGTAGAGAAAACCGACCTAGATGAGATGGTGGGTAACTTGCTTGAGAACGGCTACAAGTGGGCCAACAGCATCATTCGTGTTCATTCAACGCTAGATAAGGACAATATTCATATTATCGTTGAAGACGACGGCCCGGGAATTCCTGCCGAGCAACTATGCCAAGTCATAAAGCGTGGCTACCGACTGGATGAAACCACGCCAGGTTCTGGTTTGGGCTTAAACATTGTCAGTGAAATGGCGCACAGTTACCGCGGCCAGCTTGAACTATCAGAGAGCAAAATGGGCGGTTTAAAGGCCACATTGATTCTGCAAAAGAGCCGCGCTTAAGTAACTCACATCTATCACCTACGCCTGTTATTTACTGCAAGGGTTTAAAATGGCACTTATCGAATTATTCGCTAGGTGCCATTTTTGTATCTAGATAGCTTTTTGGTTGGATAAGTTTAGGGCTAATGATGGCTCGCTAATCAACAACACGTTTCCATCAGAGTAATAGTCATGCTTACTGTCCATTGCAACAGGTTGTGCCAAAGAATGTAACTCTCCCACTAGCCTTAAATGACTGACTTCAATTTGATTCGCTAGACGATCCCTTTCGCTGTCCACATTAGGATCTATTCGATGCAAAACCGTCACAATGCCCGAGTAATGCGCCAACTTTAGACCGTCATCGTAACTAATCGCACCCACCCAAATCGGTTGACCTGACTTTGATTCTAACCCCGCTTGCCACCAGCGTACATGAGAGCGTTTTAGCAAACTTCCTGGCTCTTGAAATGCCATCGCTTGTGGTTTGCCATTCCAAAACAAATCCGACACAGGTGGCAGCTTTTGCTTCAATAAGCTCGCATAATCTGCCAACTCAATGTCGTTTCTTGAAAAGGTTTGATTTTCTAGCCAACCGAGTTCTTGCATTAAGGTTCTCGGTGATTCACCGACGTAGACCAAATTTACGGCCTGAGCGTCAAACACATTCGAGCGCCCCGGATAAACCTTAAAGCCGATATCATTAAGGACTATCGATTGATTTCCAGTGACATCGGTTTGTTCAATATTGTCGTCTGCTAGATAGAAAAAGTGTCCATAATTCGCAGCAACTAAACAGAACACTAACGCCGTTATGGATTTGGTCCATTTACGTGACCAATTTTTCTTCCAAGCCACAAGAGCGAATACAGAAGCGATGAGTACTGAGGCAATAAGAAGCTTATGCTCAACAAGGATGAACTTTATGGAATCAAGTGGAATCCATGTGTTAAGACCCGCAGCAAGCAAATACCCAGCAACGACAAATTGCCCAACACCAAGTATCAATCCAATTGATGAACAGACAGTAAAACGCTTCCAACTAACATTCGCAGTACCCGCCATAAATGGCACGACCCAAGCAACAGGTCCGAGTAAGCGTGCAAAGATCAAAATGGCATTGCCGCGTTTTTTCATCAACAAACGACAACGAGCGATTGGACGCCTTGTCTTGGCTTGCCAACGAATCAGCTTCTTCTGTGCTTTAGAGCCAGAACGCTTGCCAATAAAGTAACTGAGTTGATCGCCAATCCAACCGCCCAACAAAACAGCGACAACGCCCCAAATCACACCTTGGTGCAATTGATAGCCCGCAGCGAGCAAAAACGGCTCGCCCGGGACAAAGAGATTAGGTCCAATCGTCGCATCCAGAAATGCTCCGAAAAACAGACTGATTGCTTCCAGCATGCAGCCTCCGACGATTACGAATGTTGATCTTTGTAGTGACCGAATTTGTATTCCATTTCGTTGTTACGCATCTCGCCAAAGAAGAATCGACGTACATTGGCTTTGAAATAGGTCATGCCCATCTTAAAGAAGCCGTCTTGCTCAAGGCGGCGCGGATCGAATTCAAACGTCATCGGCAAGAAACGGAAACGCCATGTTTTAGAAGCGCGTTTTACGTAATCACAATCTTCGCAAAGTGTAATAGACTCATCAAAGCCGTTGATCTCTTTGTGTGCGCGTTTGGTAGAGAAAATACAAGCACCTACTGCAGTTGGGAATGTGTACTGAGTAATAAACAATCCCGCGTTAAACATGCCATAACCCAACTTATGTGCCATTGGCAGATTTTTTGAGCCCATGTAAACACCAGCAACTTCTAGCTTCGCGTCCTCAAGTTTACTCATCGCGCGGCTCAAAAAATCACTCGGTAAGCGCACGTCCGCATCTAAGAAAAGAATACGTTCATACTTCGCCAGTTCTGCACCTGTATTACGTCCTAGGCTGACACCACGCGTATCCATGCAGTGCACTGTCAGTTCTGGCAATGCGCTTTCGTAAGCTTGTGCAACTTCACGTGTCGAATCTTCACTGTTCGAATCCACCACGATCACTTCAAAGTTTTGGTGAGTTTGTTTGGTTAAATCTTCAAGTAGTCGACCAATACGTTTTTCTTCATTAAGGGTAATAATCACGATACTGATAGGATTCATAATGTGCTCCATTGAGGTTGTCCGTTTATGTACAATGGAGAATAGAACCGGCTGACTTAACGGTTACTGAGGTCAACATTCATTTTGCGTTCATTTTGTGAATAACAGATGTCGTTAATGAATGAATTAACCTGGAAAGAGGATTGAGTCCTAGGCAAATAAAAACGTGCTGACAAAAAGCCAAATAGGTTAAAATCAGCGCAATGCGGACAAAGTTTTGCCGACACCACAAAACAGACACTCTTCTTAAAGAAGAATTACTGGCTTTTTGGTGATTTAGGTACAATTTTGGTTGCTGAATGTGGAGCAGGATGATAGTATCCGCGCTCGCTTGAACAGTTCCTGTTTCAAGCTTTACTACGAACACAAGGTCGCATTGTGTTTGTAAAGTTTTATTTTTTACTAATTTGAGAGTAAATACTATGAAATTCGAAGCAGTAGTACGTACTGAACTAGGTAAAGGTGCGAGCCGCCGCCTACGTCACGCTGGAAAATTCCCTGCAGTTGTATACGGCGGTGAAGAAGCAGCAGTTGCTATCGTTCTTAACCACGACGACATCGTTAACCAAATGGACAAGCCTGAGTTCTACGAAGGTATCGTTCTAGTGATCGACGGCGCTGAAGTTAAAGTTAAGCCACAAGACGTTCAACGTCACGCTTTCAAGCCAAAAGTTGAGCACATGGACTTCATCCGTATCTAATTCCCTACCAAGGAATTAACGGATAAAATCCAAACCTTTTGCATAAAGATTATCGGACTTACCAACCGAGACATCTAAAAAATTTCAAAACCCCGGAGACTTACCACCTCCGGGGTTTTACTATTTAGGGCAGAAGCAAATGTCCCCTACTCTTCGAATCTGATAAACAACTCTCGAATCGACCAAGTTTTGCATTGGGTATTTCAGTGAAAACGAATTTCAGCTGAGACAATTAGGTTCGCGCTATGTACTTCACCAGCGTCACATCGTTCAACGTCATGTCATCAATCACTTCCGACTCTTCCTCACCAGAGCGCACAAAACCACACTTCTTGTAGAAATTGAGTCCCTGCTTATTGGTGTCTAGTGCCTTAAGGCTAATTTGCATCACTGGCGTTGAGAGTAATCGTGTTTCCAATTCATCAAACAACGCACTGCCTGCTCCTTGTCCGAAATACAAAGGCGACACATAACAACAGGTCACAATCGCAGTTTTGTCTTCGCTGGAGTGATTAGGCAGTTCATAACTTAGAAAGCCGACGATCTCTTTCTGCTTCTCTACAACAATGAGGTTTGCCAGTTGCTCTGTCATTACTCTCGTCCACATTCGCTCTCGACGCTCTCGAGTAAACTGGTCAATATAGCTCTGTGGCATCAGTCCTCTGTAGGCAACCTGCCATGAATCAACGTGTATTTTGGCGATCTGATCCGCCTCGTCTCTCACTGCATTTCTAACTGTATATCCCATTGCCTGCCTTTCTTATCACTCCGGAGTAAATACTCTTTGACGGCTGTACGCTTCAAAACCCAAAGATTGGCACAACTTTATTGAAGGCGTGTTTTCAATATTTACTCGATATCTAACTTTACGCTGCCTCGACTTCACCTCACTAACTAAATGAGCAAGCAGCCGTTTCCCATACCCTTTCCCTCTTGCTTCAGGAGAAACCAATATGGATAAAGACTCAAACGGTTCTTTCCCTTTATAACAATAAGAAGCCAGCACAGCGACCAACGCTTTGTTATCGAAAATGCCATAAAAGAAATGGCTATCGAGGTCAAAATCCGCTTTGAGGATATCTTCTTCACTCATTCGACTTACAAACGATTCAAGTAACTCGAGATCAGACTCAATAGAGAGAGAAATTATCCCATCGTCTTGATTAATTTTGCCGTCATTAAATAAATAGTAGTCGACATCGTCGTATTCACAGAACAATTGCTTATTATTTAATCTTTTCTCGAGTTCACTTGGCTGAACATGTTTAATTTTGTCCCATAGATTTTCGGGGCAAGATATAAACGTGCAGCCGTCAGATTGGTATAAAAATACAGCACAAAGATCGGAGAACTTTTGCCAATAGTGAGGGTCATATGAATAGCCATTGTACAAATTACAGCTCACTTTGAACTGCTTTTGCCAAGAGCAATCGATTTCCGCGGAAAGCGTGGTTGTTTTTTTGAGCATCCCTTTCTCTCAATACAGTGTACAGAAAATTCTAACTATTTATTTCTCAAGCACTAATGAGACATAATTTTGCTAAAATAATCATCAAAATTCGCTTTATATCTCACCAAAATCTTTATTGATTCACAAAAACAAAACACTTTCAGTTAAACTGCTCACGTATTTAGACACAAAAGCAATAACCACCTTCCAAAATACAATTTCTGTTTATTTGGCGACATGCCTTGCAGGCCTGTTAATTCCTGTATCCGATAGAACTGTAAATAAGATATAGATCACTAAAGTTTCACACTAATTCCGTATATTTCACGGCCGTAACAATAACAAAATCACAAAGAAAGGATCCCTTATGAAGTTTTCCAAATCCCTTTTGGTACTTTCGGTCGGCGCTGCGCTAGCAGGATGTGGCTCAGACAGCGACAACTCTCCAGTGACCTGTGACACAGCAGATTCATGTACCAAGTTCACAATTCTACATACCAATGACAACCACGGTCGCTTCTGGCATAACGAAGACGGCGAGTATGGTATGGCTGCGCGTAAAACACTGATTGATCAAATGCGCCAAGAAGTTGCAGCAAATGGCGGCTCATCCCTACTACTCTCTGGTGGTGACATCAACACTGGTGTTCCTGAATCAGACCTACAAGATGCAGAGCCTGACTTCTTAGGTATGAGCGATATTGGCTATGATGCTATGGCAGTTGGTAACCACGAATTTGATAACCCTCTTAGCGTTCTTGAAAAGCAACGTATTTGGGCAAACTTCCCAATGCTTGCTGCCAACATTTATGATAAAAATGGCGACCGCTACTTCAAACCTTACAAAATCTTTGAGCTTGGTGACCTTCGTGTAGCTGTTGTAGGTATGACAACAGAAGATACGGCAAAAATCGGTAACCCTGAGTTTATCTCTGACCTGACATTTACCAAACCAACAGAAGAAATGCCGAAGGTAATTGCAGAAATCAAAGAAACCTACAAAGATGACCCTGTCGATTTCATTTTCGCTACGACACATATGGGTCACTATGAAAATGGTCAGCACGGTTCAAATGCACCTGGCGATGTAGCGATGGCGAAAGCAGTCGAAGAAGGGCAACTTGCAGCTATCTTCGGTGGTCATTCGCAAAACCCTGTTTGTATGGAACCAGATGGTTCAGGATACGCTGACTTCGAACCTGGTGATGACTGCAAACCAGACCAACAAAACGGTACTTACATCATGCAAGCGCACGAATGGGGTAAGTACGTTGGTAAAGCAGACTTCGAATACTACGACGGTAAACTTCACCTTGCTGGTTATGAGCTAGTTCCTGTAAACCTAAAACGTAAAAACGAAGCGGGTGAGCTAGAATTCATTGGCACAGAAATCAAGCCAGACCTTGCTCTTCAAGGACGTCTTCAATACTTCCAAGATAAAGGACAAGATGAACTAGATAAGGTAATTGCTACCTCTGACGACAAGCTGGAAGGTGACCGCGCAGTAGTTCGCTACCAACAAACTAACTTAGGTCGTTTGATCGCAACTGCTCACCAAGAAAATCAAAAAGCCGATTTTGCGGTTATGAACTCAGGTGGCGTTCGTGCATCAATTGAAGCAGGTCCGATTGCTTACCGCCATGTACTAACAGTTCAACCATTTGGCAATATGGTAACAGTAGCCACGATGACTGGCGCTCAAGTCGTCGATTACTTGAACGTGGTTGCGACAATGCAACGTGGATCGGGTGCGTACGCACAACTGGCAGGTCTAAATATGACTGTAGACTGTACTGCTAAGAAAGTTGAAATCAGCAAGATCAATGGCAAAGATTTCGACACAGCGGCAACTTATAAATTTACCGTACCAAGCTTCAACGCTGCGGGTGGTGATGGTTACCCTGCACTTAACGTAATTAACACTGGTAACGTTGACGCAGAAGTAATGTACAGCTACCTAGAGACTCTTGGTACAGTACAAGTAAGCAACTACGAGCCACAAGGCGAAATCGTCTACACTAACTCAGACAGCCCACTTGGTTGTGAAATCGCAGCTGAGTAAATAAAAGGCGTGTCAGACTGACTCTAAGACCAACCGGAGCCCAAGCGGCTCCGGTTTTTTTATTGGCGCTAAATCTCTGATAAAACGCCACCTTCAAAAATCGTTCAAAAATTGTTCATCTGTGTTATTGACGCCCCTGTTCGAGACTTCTATGTTTGATAAGGTCTTTCAAATAAGCAGATTCATTAACTGAGTTTTAGGAATCTTTTGGATTCACACAGAAAATGATTCTGGGAAAGATGTGAATGGCGTTACAAACACTGCTCTCAAACAATTTGTCTCTCGGACTTCAAACGAAAGCGATGGGCTTCTACGCTCTCGCTAATGAGCAGCGATCTGAACGCCAATATGTTCAAACTGCTGCCATCGAGTTCTGGAGGTCAAAAATGAAACGAGCCAGCAACAGCTATAGACTGCAGATAATTAAAGAAGTGGTCACCCGTAAAGAGCGTGAAGCGTGTACTGACCCAATGGCAAAATACATTCACCAATTGATGGATGAATTGCCCACAAGTAAATTAGAGGTAGAACAAAATCACCGCTTCGCTGGGAGTCACTTCGACGAACAAGCAGGAGGCTGGGTAAGCGACCAATGGTCATTAAAATAACGCCAATCGCTCATATTGTTGGGCGAGAAAATGGATAGGAATTTCCCGGCTCTCTTTTGGATGATCATTTCAAACTGGGCCGGGAATCGTTATGAAACGAGAACGATAGGATGAATAACTAGAACAGATCTTGTTGCGGTGAGGCATCATCTTGAGGCAACTCTGTTTTCCCCTTCCCTGCTAATACCTTTCTTCTGTATCGCTGACGACACAGCTTAATTACGTGCAACTGCTGCGCAGGAGTAAAGCTCAGCCAATTAAACCGCTCTTCTCTTTTACGCATGCATCCCTTGCAATAACCTTTTTCGTCAGACGTACAAACTCCGACACAAGGACTTGGGACGGTAAAAAACTCCAATTGCTCCATGCTCAACCCGTTCTTCCGCTCACTTATTTGAGTCCGATACGTTTATAATCAAATAACCATAAGAAATTTCGAAGTTTTCGGTGAATTTCAATACCGAGAATGGGATCTCTGTTATAAAATACGCCGTGTTTAAAAACATACGAAACCATAACCGTATGCTGACAAAAACAGTGTTTTATTACCTATACTTACCACGTTTTCTAAAAACGGAGTCAATAAAATGAAGCTTAGCCTAAAAACGTTAGTAGCAGCAATCTCACTTCCAGTTCTAATGACTGCATGCGCTAGCAACGGTGACAATGTGAAAGAAATTACGGCTCAAGATCTACAACACCACAACTGGCAGTTGGTTCAAATCGATGGCAAAAACATCGCTGCAGAAGAGCGTCAAGCTCCTCGCCTAGAGATTGGTGAAAACCTAACTGCAAACGGCAACGCTGGTTGTAACAACTTCTTCGGTCAAGCAGAACTGAAAGACAACCAACTACGCATCGAGAAAATGGGCATGACCATGAAGATGTGTATGGAAGACCAAATGAAGATTGAAAAAGTAATGTCTGAAACGCTTTCTGATTGGAGCGACATTACTCTGACTAACGAAGGTCTAGTATTGAAAAACGCAGACCACGAACTAACGTTCGAATTGCGTGATTGGGTAAACTAATCCCATATTCGTTTCGAGGCAATCGGTCTCTGACAGAATAAGTCTCTAAAAAAGCAGCCAATGGCTGCTTTTTTTACTTTCGGTTTTTATAATCAGAATGACTGCTGAGAATAAGACTCCCCGTCAAAACCACTCAATTGCTCATACGCCTTAGACAGAATTGTAATCCCGATAATGGTGACTACAAAGCTTAGTAGACTCATTAGGAAAGGCAGTTGCAAAAACGCCAATGGCGACATAGCCAACCCGAACAGAAGCGGCACTAAAATAACCACGCTCATCATGTACCAAGTATGGCCTTTGGTCAGATTCCATGCATAAGGGAAAGAGACACCTTTACCGATGGCAATCGCTGGAAACACAAGTACCAGTCGACAGCAAATAACACCTAACACCAGCAACGCGATGGCGGCAAGTGCCACATTAATCATTGCGAAAAGCGCCGCAACCGCAACAACGGCGATTGTCATTGCCAAGTAGTGGCCAATAAACCACATTTCGATCTTTCCAAAGGTGAAACGCCCCCACTGAGGTACCGATTGAGGGCCTTTCAAAATGATGCTGTGTACGTTGATAGCCACAATGGCAGACAGTAATGCCATCAAAATTTGCACTAAGACAGTAGCACCGTCACCTTCTGATTTGCTTAATAGAAGATCCAGAATAATTGAGAGGAGGATGGGTAACGCAGTTGCTTTTGCGATCGCTTGTTTATGAGTACTCAGAGAAGAAAAAGCGCTTTTAACGGTATCGACAAACATAGTTAAGTTCTAGCCAAGATTAAGGTTTATTCTGGTTGCTGATGTTATCTTCCTGATACCAATTGAGCAAACCTTTCCCTAAATATCATTAGGTTACAATGAATATTTCGACCTAAATACTTTCATGTATCGATACCAAAATACACTGAAGCTAAATTAAATGCCCCACTTTATGGATCAACACCGCTAAGCTCTCTGCTTCGAGCTTCTTCATCACGTTAGAGCGGTGCACCTCAATCGTTCTCAAAGATACGCACAATAAGTCCGCCATCTCTTGGTTTTTCATCCCTTTCACCACTAAGCCAAGCACTTCTCTTTCGCGCTTAGTCAGATTCTGTAGAACTTGTTTTGCACCAAGCTTTTCACAGTTTTTGATCGACTGTGCCATCGCATCGTCTACGGCGACAACCAGAGCGTTACCATCGACTGGTTTTTGGAAGAAATCGAGTGCGCCATCTTTTAGCGCATCCACAGCCATTGGAATGTCGCCATGTCCAGTCAGGTAAATCACGCTAATTGGGCTGAGTTTCTCGTTCATTATTTGGTGAATATCTTGCCCACGCATGTCTGGCATGCGGCTATCGAGCAAAACACAGCCAGGTGCAGACAAGTTGACCTCATTTAGAAAATCTATCCCGCTAGAGAAAGTCTCAACCTCATAGCCATAGCTTTCTAACAGAAACACCATGGACTCTAATACTGGTTCTTCATCATCAACGATATAAAGCGAACAAAGGTTACGACTCATGACAAGCCTCCTGATACGGTAAAACGATGGTCACCTGACACCCTGTTGGATCAATTGACCTAAATTGAATGCTGCCTTGATGGGCATCAAGCACATCACGGCAAATGGCCAAACCTAAGCCCAGCCCATTTTCTTTGGTGGTGTAGAAGGCTTGATCTAATGGTGTCTCTTGCTCTTCGATACCAATGCCATTGTCCATCACATCGATAATCACCATCTCATCGCAAAAGCTAACGTGGAGATCCACAAACAAGTCTTCGCGCTTGGGCACATGGCTCAAACAGGCGTCTTTTGCATTGTTCAGAACGTTGAGAATGACTTGCTGTAGACCAGTTGCGTCAGCAAAGACTTTTTGTGGCTCGCCAGAGTACAGCACTCCCAATTGAATTCGGTGACGTTGAAACTCGTAATCCACCAGCTTCATTGCTTCTTCAATTAACGAAGCTAAATCCACCCAGCTCTTTTCAATTGGCGTTTTATTTATCAAGCTACGAAGGCGCTGAATAATGTCACTTGCAGAAGTGACCTGCTGTTGAATTTTATCTAGGATTGGGGCCATCTCTTCGGCAGTCGCACCTCGCTCCATACGTACCTTAGCCCCTTGGCTGTAGTTCTTTATCGCGGCCAGAGGTTGATTGATTTCATGCGCGAGGCTACTACCAAGCTCACCGACTATGGTGATT
Organism: Vibrio sp. LB10LO1; assembly: GCF_010092875.1. Classification (NCBI taxonomy): domain Bacteria; kingdom Pseudomonadati; phylum Pseudomonadota; class Gammaproteobacteria; order Vibrionales; family Vibrionaceae; genus Vibrio; species Vibrio sp. LB10LO1. Next base: position 59,105 of record NZ_JAADJW010000022.1, on the reverse strand, counting down.
CGCTGCGCGTGCTCAAGCATGGAACTCTTGCGGCGCAAATCGTTCATGGTGGTTTTTAGTGTTTCGCGACTGCGCTGAAACTTCCACTCCAGCCAAAAGTGATAGCCCGTCAACAACAGTAAAGTCAGTAAAGACGCCATCGCTATTGCTTGGTTCTTATGCAGCCACTCTTGCGCTTTTTGTCCCCAAGATTTTTGCAGCGGATGCATGTCTAAGTGCTTGTAAACTTTATCTACATTAATGCTCGGTGCAGGCAGCATCCAACCAACATTGTTTGCAGCAACCGCTGCCGGGTGGTCTTCTGGCATTGCGAATAGAGTTTGTGCCACCATCTGACCAACATCGACTGGTGCGCGTTCCGTCATCGCCATCGTCCAGTTTGGGTACAGTGGCGTACTCACCGCACAAACTGAATCTGCAGGACGCTTCTCATTCAATACACGTAGGTTATGCAGTTGAATACGCCCCTCTTTCGCCATGTTCTCCAAAGTACAAGCAGGAACGATCGCCACATCGAGATCGTTCTCGATCACGTTCAAAATCAGTTGATCCGTCGGTGGGCCAGTAAAGTGGATCTTTTCAAAGAATGATGATTTGAAGTAGCCCAGTTTATCGAGCTCGTAACGCAGCGCGAGAAAACCACCAAACGCTTTTTCCGATACCGCCGCAACATTGGCTTTATTGATGTCTTTCAGTGTTTTAAAAGGCGATTCTTCACGTACAACCACCACCGAAGCAATCGACTTATTTGGTAAATCACTGTAAGCGGTTTTCTGCGTTGCCAACCAGTTGATTGGGTATTCGCGAGCAAGTTTGGTCGCCTGCCCTGGACTAGTTAGAATGAAGTCGAGCCAACCGTGCAAAAATGCATCTTCAAGCTGGTCGAAATCGTAAGTATGTAGGTTAAATTGATAGCCAGGATTCTGAGTTTCCAGCCAATCCAAAGTCGGTTGCCATGCTTCTCGCGCATGTGCGTGTCCACGCAGCGCTAAAACACCCACATCGTAGTCTGTTCTCTGTACTTTTTGGTCATGAGCAAAAGCAAAAGAGGTGAAGAAAAAAGAGAGAGCAAAAATGAAAAGAATAAACTTTTGAGAATAATTATCAATCACTTACAAAATACTACAAAAATACGGCTGTGGCGCATTTTACCACCATTCTCCCCTGCTACTTTGTTGCTTTAGATCAATCCCACATCATTATTGTGGGAAACCACAATATCGCCATTTAAACGATTTCCTCAGAATGCCTTACCCATAAAGGGGTAGAGCGCATTTTCACCTGTTTTAAATCATGAACACCCAAAATGAATAAAAAACGTTCATGCCTGTACTCCCCCTTCAAAAGCATTCTATCTGTCGAACCATCGAAGGTTCGGCAGCAAAACTTTAAATTAATATATGGAAGCAACTCATGAAAAAATCGACGATTGCGTTGAGTGTGTTCGCCGCTGTTACAGCGGTTGGCTACTCAGCTTACAATACGATGTTTTCGGCTGAGGCTGTGACTGTGGATGCTGCTGCTCAAGAGCAGAAGTTCACACAGTACGCTCACCCAGAACACTTCATTTCTGCACAACAACTGAAGTCGCTGATGGACGGTGACAAAGACGTGGTTGTGATCGGTGCGCTAAATCCTATCAAACCAGATAGCCCTATTTCTGGCTCTTACACTATGTGGCGTAACGATTACTCAGCAGCTGAAGACGCCTACGACTTCGGTGGTATGAGCAACAGCACAGAAGAGATGGAAACGATTCTAGGCAGCTTCGGCGCGACAGCAGACAGCACAATCGTGGTTTATGCAGCGGGCTCTCACCACGATGCAGCTCGCCTGTACTGGCAAATCCATAATCTTGGTCACCAAGACGTTCGTTACCTTGACGGTGGCTTGAACGCTTGGATGGGCGCTGGTTATCCGACAGGCTCTGCAAACCAAAGCGTGGCAGCGGTTGAATACAACGCACCTAACGCACAACAAGATAACAATGCCCTAGCGACGCTAGACATGGTTATTGCTGCGCAAAACAACCCTGATTGGGTGATCCTAGATACTCGCGGCAACGACGAGTTCAACGGTGAGGTTGCAGTTTCTGGCGCGTACGGCCCTGGCACAATCCCAAGCAGTGTTCACATTAACTGGACTAAAGCGCTGAACGAAGACACGACGCTGAAATCAGCAGAAGAACTGCAAGCCCTTTACGGCGACATCATCAAAGGCAAAAAAGTCATCGCTTACTGCCAATCTGGTGTTCGCTCTGCCCACACCACCATGATTCTTACTGAAGTCCTCGGTGCAACAGGCGTCTACAACTACGACGGCTCATGGATCGAGTACAGCCACGCTCACTACGAGCAAAAGAATCCTGAAGTGAACGTTATCAACGGCAAGAGCTAATCAACACGGAACCGCAGTGAATGAACAATGTAATTTTTAGCCAAAAGCTATTCGACACCGCTCAAACGATTGTCGATGGTTGTATGGGTGATGCCGATCCGGCATGTCAAACCGCATGTCCAATGCACACGGACGTAAAACAGTACGTTCGCATGGCAGGCGAAGGTAATTTCCAAGGCGCTTTGGATCTGATCCGCAGCAAATTATTCCTTCCTCAAACTCTTGGTCGTATTTGTGCCCACCCTTGTGAAGCGTCTTGTCGTCGCAACACAGAGTTTGGTCAGCCAATCAGCGTAGCTGGGATTAAACGTTTCGTCGCAGAGAAAATGGATAACCAAGATCACTGGGATCTAAACATTGCCCCCCTAACTAACAAGCACATCGCGATCGTAGGTGCAGGTCCTGCTGGCGCTCAAGCGGCAATCGAACTACGTCGTCAGGGTCATGAAGTCACCATCTATGAAAAGCTGGACGTTTACGGCGGTATGATGCGTGTTGGTATCCCTGAATACCGCCTGCCACGCGATGTTATCGATTTCGAATACAGCTACTTAGCGATGCTGGGAATCAAAACTCAGTTTGGCGTTGAGATCGGCAAAGACATCAGTTTCGAAACACTACGCAACGAGCATGATGCGGTGGTACTTGCACATGGTGCGCACGTAGGTTCGATCATCCCTCTGCCGGGTCATGACAACGATGGCGTGTTCTCTGCGGTTGAATACCTAAAAGAGATTTCTGAAACTCGCCAATTCCCACGAGCAGGTAAGCGAGTAATGGTTATCGGCGGTGGTGACGTAGCGATGGACTGCGCACGCTCTTCATGGCGTATCGGCGCAAGTGAAGTTTACCAATGTTCACTTGAGAGCCTTGAGAACCTGCCTGCAAGCCAAATCGAAATCGATGAGTCACTAGAAGAAGGCGTTGAATTCCATGCGGGTTGGGGACCTGTCGCTATCGAGCACGAGAGCGGCAAAGTAACAGGCATTACTATCAAGAAAGTGCTGTCGATCTTTGATGAGCAAGGCAACTTTGCACCTCAGTACAGCGAAGAAAGCAAAACTATCTCTGTGGATACCGTTGTTTTCGCTACGGGTCAAATCGTGGCAGATATTACTGACGGTGCACTAGAGCAAACTCGCGGTGGCCGTTACGTTGTCGATAAACAAACACTAGCATCTAGTCTAGAAGACGTATTCGTAGCTGGTGATGCGTGTGGCGGGAACATCGTAATTGAAGCGATGGCATTAGGTCGTAAAGCAGCAATGAGCGTTGAACGCTTCCTAACGACTCGTCCACTAACTGAAGACCGCGACTTCGAGCAAGAATACAGTTACTCATCTCGTCTAGACGTACCACTACCAAAAGGTACGGTAGATACCCCTCGCCTACACGGTGAATTGCGTGACGCTGAAGAGCGTAAGCAGGATTTTGCACAAGTGGATTTAGGCTTTACTGAAGCGCAAATCAAACTAGAAGCTTCTCGCTGCCTGCAATGCAGCTGCAAGCTATGTATGACCGAGTGCATCATGATGAATGACTTCAGCGACTGTCCGAAAACCATTTTCTCCGACTTTGTGAACAACAAGTCGATGGATCCACTGATGGCTTACTCATGCAACGCGTGTGACCAATGCACCATCGTGTGTCCGAAAGACTTCCCAATGAAAGAGATGTTCCTAGGGGCACGTGCTGACTTTGTTAAGGCAAACAACGGTGAATCTCCAATGCCGGGTCATAAAGCGATCAACATGCACCAGAAGCTTGGCTTCTCAAAAATCTTCACTATGGCAAAACGAGCGGTATCGACAAAATGAGTAATAAAGTATTTATGCCAGGATGCAGCTTGCCATCCTATTCACCTGAAGGTGTAGCTGCCATTGCTAGCTACCTAAAGCAAGTATTTCCAGACATGGGCGCAGTTCAAAAATGCTGTGGCAAACCGACTGCTGCTATCGGTCAAACGGAGAAGTTTAAAGAGCGTTACGGTCAGCTACAGGCTGATTTTGACAAGCTAGACGCACAAGAAGTGATTGTGGCGTGTCAAAGCTGCTACGGCATGATCAAAAAATCTGGTGGCACACAAAAACCAGTGTCTTTGTGGAAGCTACTTCCTGAAATTGGTTTACCGGAAGAACTGCGCGGCAAAGCCAAAAACAGCGACGTGGTGTTTACCATTCACGACTCTTGTTCAACTCGCTACGAGAAAGAGCTGCAAGACGGTATCCGTTGGATATTAAACGAACTTGGTTACAAAACCTCTGAGCCAGAACACACACGAGAAAACACCCGCTGCTGTGGCTTCGGCGGCATGGTTGTACCTGCAAACCCAGATGTGGCAACGCGCGTAATTAAGCGCCGTGTTGAAGAGTTTGAAACCGACTACGTAGTGGTTTATTGCTCGGCATGTCGTGCATCCATGATGGGTGTTGGTACAAAGTCTTGGCACATTCTGGATCTGATGTTCGGTCCTGTGATCATGCAAGGTGATGAGCCGCCAGTAAACGTGCTTGCGAGCCCTGTAAAAGCTTGGTTCAACCGCTACAAGTCAAAAGCGGGCCTGATCAAGTGTATGTCAGTGTAACTGTCTCTGTGTCGCTATCTCTTTTTAATTATTAGGTTTAAGTGAAGTTGAACTTATGAAACTCGTAAAAATCGCTCTTATCGTCGCTGTTGTAGCTCTCGCTCTGTTCGCGGCAAAACAAACTGGCATTCTTGAAATCATCACTGACATCAAGAGCCTACAAGATTGGATCGCAAGCTTTGGTGTGTGGGGTTACGCCGTATTCGTAGCAGCATTCGTATTTGCGTGTGTTTTCCTACTACCAGGCAGCGCATTTACCATTGTGGCAGGTATCGTATTCGGTCCTATCAAAGGTGGCGTATTGGCGCTCTTTTCTGCAACGCTTGGTGCAGTAGCAGCCTTTATCGTGGCGCGCTTCCTACTGCGGAACACCATCATGAAGAAGTTTGGCGACAACCCAATATTCAAGAAAATCGATGACGGTGTAGCAGCAAACGGCACCAGCTTCTTGATTCTGACTCGTCTTGTGCCTGTATTCCCATTCAGCCTACAAAACTACGCTTACGGTCTAACCAGCCTAAACCTTGGCACTTACGCTCTGGTTTCTCTGTTGACCATGGCGCCAGGTGCTTTCATTTTTGCTTACATGGCTGGTGACATCGCAACAAACGGTGTGTCTGCAATGTTGTTGGTAAAATTTGCGGTTGCGGGTCTTGTGCTGTTTGGCATGTCTTTGATTCCAAAATACATCGCAAAGAAAAAAGGCATCAACATGGAAGAATTAGCGAAGTAATCCGGTCTATCCATTATTGAAGCCAAAATAGTGCGACTTATCGAGAGTCGCACTATTTTCATTGCTACTGATTTGCTCACACTTTGTCCTTAAATTGGTGACTTTTAAGACCAAAAACTGACGTGGATTGGTATCACCTCACAAGGCGAGTAATTCTCTGAATCTATTATCAAATTCGCGTTGATAATAGAGCAAGATAGATTACTATCCATCTAGAGGGAACGGAGCTTCCAGCGTGGTTTATCCCCAATTCAGAGTACCAAAACAGCCGTTTGTACCTCATGGGAATATAAAGCTCCAAAATGAAAACAAAGATAAAGAAACACGGATTACGTATGAAAAAGCTACTTAGCACCATTGGCATTTTAGCCACCACATTCGCGACCTCCTCTTTTGCATCTTCGACCGCTGAAGAATGGCAAAAAATAGAACAGCAAGCCGACGGTCAGACCGTTTATTTTCATGCTTGGGGTGGTAGCCAAGAAATTAACCGCTACATCCAATGGGCAGGCAAAGAGCTTAAATCTCGCTACAACGTGACACTTAACCACGTCAAGGTCACCGATATTTCTGAAACCACCACTCGTCTTATTGCTGAAAAAGCCGCAGGGAAAAACAGCGGTGGCAGTGTTGATATGGTTTGGATTAATGGCGAAAACTTTAAATCGATGAAAGACAACCAACTGTTGTTTGGTCCTTTCGTTGAAGGTTTACCAAGCTGGCAGTATGTCGATAAAACCCTGCCTGTTGATGTCGATTTCTCTGAACCAACAGATGGTCTAGAAGCGCCTTGGGGCGTAGGTCAATTGGTGTTTATCTACGATGAAGAAACCCTGCACAACCCACCAAGCTCATATGCTGAAATGCTGAGCTACGCAAAAGCGTTTCCAAATCGTCTGACATACCCTCGTCCACCGGAGTTTCATGGCACCAGTTTCATCAAATCTCTACTGATCGAATTGAGCAATAACGACCCTGCACTGCAAAAGCCAGTGACAGACGAATCATTCAAAACCGTCACGCAACCTCTATGGGCTTACCTAGATGAATTTCACAAAGTCGCATGGCGTGGCGGTAAGCAGTTTCCGGGTGGCACAGCGGAAACGGTACAACTACTAGATGATGGTCAGATTGACTTAGCCGTCACTTTTAACCCAAATGCGGTTTATTCAGCACAGTCTAGCGGCAACCTTGCAGATAGCACCAAAGCGTATGCGATGGATGCGGGTGCACTTTCTAACATTCACTTCTTAGCTATCCCTTGGAACGCAAACGCCAGTGCAGGGGCTCAAGTTGCTATAAACTTTTTATTAAGTCCTGAAGCGCAATCTCGTAAAGGTGATATCAACATCTGGGGTGATCCTTCAGTGCTAAGCAGCCAATACCTGACTGGTACGGCTAAAAATACTCAACAATTCAAGTCTATTGCAGAGCCACATCCAAGCTGGCAAGCCGCACTAGAAAAAGAATGGTTGAAACGCTACGGGAATTAATAATCACCCATGTTAAGAGCGCTGTATCTAGTTATTATCGCAGTTTGTATATTACCAACCATCCCGGGTCTACTCGGGGTGGTGGTCTCTGCGCTCGGCTATGTTCCCCCTATCGGCTTACATCATTTTTCACTTGATGGCTTTGATGCTGTGTTTGACTGGGAAGGCGTGTGGACATCTATTGGTCTAACGTTCTACTCTGCCATTTTCAGTAGCTACCTTGCTTGTTTGATGACGTTTGCGATTCTGCAAGCTTCTTGGGGAAGTAAATTCTGGCGTAAAATCGAAGTCAGTCTTTCTCCGCTTCTTGCCATGCCACACGTGGCATTCGCCATTGGTTTTGCTTTCCTATTTGCACCAACAGGTATGGGCGTTCGCGTACTCAACCAAATGTTTGGTTACGATCCAAATGCGCAAACGGTGAATGACTTAGCGTTGCTGATCAAAGACCCACACGCACTAGGTTTGATCATCATGCTTGCCATCAAAGAAGTCCCGTTCCTTTTGTTGATGAGTATTCCGATTCTTCAACAATTGAAGGTCGAGAAGATAGAAAAAGTCAGTCATTCGATGGGGTATAGCTCGGCTCAAGCTTGGTGGAAATGCGTTTTCCCACAATGGTTAGCAAAACTGCGCTTCCCAATGCTAGCCGTGCTGGCTTACAGCTTATCCGTTGTCGATGTCGCGCTAATTATCGGTCCAACCAACCCTCCTACCTTTGCAGTATTGGTATGGCAGTGGTTTAACGATCCTGATTTATCCCTCCTACCAAGAGCGGCGGCGGGTGCAGTTGTGTTGTTTGCGATTGCGAGCCTATTGATTGGCTTTGCTCGACTCGTCGAGTGGAGCGTTACTAAAGGCTTTAAACGCTGGCAATACTCCGGTCGTAGCGGTTTCCGCTTACCAGGAAAGACCTTGTTCTCTATGATTGCTCTACTCGCACTGTTAATGGTGCCTTTGATGGTGGTGTGGAGCTTTGCACAGCGTTGGCGTTTCCCTGACTTATTGCCAAGCCGTTACAGCTTACGTTTTTGGGAATACGAGTGGCAAAGCATTCTTGGCACGCTAGAGCAAAGCATGTTGATTGCGGTGATCAGCGCATCAATTGCTCTGGTACTTGCTCTGATTGCTCACGAATACCGACTGCGTTACCGCTGGCAAGTCCCAGGGTACATCATTGCCGTGCCAATGTTGATTCCGCAGCTTTCCGTTTTGTTTGGAATGCAAGTCGTCACGCTGTACCTCGACAGCAGCGCGTACTTGTTCTGGGTATGTTGGGCACACGTCTTCTTTGCTTTCCCGTTTGTTTACCTATCACTCGACGGTCCATGGCGCAGCTTCGACAATGGTTTGACTCGTGTCGCCTTAAGCCTTGGTAAATCACCGATGCAGGCTTGGTTAAAAGTCAAACTGCCCATTCTTTTGCCTGCGATTGCTTTTGCTTGGGCAGTTGGCATTAGTGTCAGCTTAGCGCAGTACCTACCAACACTCGTGCTGGGAGCTGGTCGCATCAGCACAATAACAACAGAAGCGGTCGCCCTATCAAGTGGCTTTGACCGTCGTGTCACTGCGATTTACGCAATTTGGCAAGCTCTCTTGCCGTTAATGTTCTTCTCTTTTGCGATTTTACTTAGCCGCTTACACGTTAAGTATCGCCGGTTGTCTATTAAAGGTTTACTACCGAATGAGTCTCTGTCTCGAAAACCTCGCCATCCATAAAACCAATGGCGACACGCTTTTCTCTGCCTTCAACATGACGGTAGAGAAAGGTGAAATTGTTACCCTGATGGGTCCAAGCGGCTGTGGCAAATCCACTTTATTGGATGCCATTGCTGGTCACCTATCTTCCGAGTTCGACTATTCAGGCTCAATCACTCTCGATAATGAAAAGTTGGATGCTTTGCCTGCGCATAAGCGTCAGGTAGGTATTTTGTTCCAAGACGATTTGCTCTTTCCACACCTCACCGTATGGGAAAACCTTGCCTTCGCTCTGCCTGATTCAATCAAAGGGGCTGAGCGTAAAGAACGTGCGATGCAAGCATTGAAACACATCTCGTTAACCAAGCTCGCGGAATCTTTCCCAGATCAAATATCAGGTGGTCAGCGCGCCCGTATCGCTCTGACTCGTATGTTGTTGGCGAAACCAAAAGTTGCCCTACTCGACGAACCATACAGCAAACTCGATAAAGATTTGCGCGTGCAGTTTCGTAACTGGGTCGTGGAACAGCTTCAACTCGCTAATATTCCCGCGTTGATGGTGACTCACGATGAAGACGATATCCCTGCAGGCAGTCGTTGCCTAAACTGGCCGTGGGAGACAAGTCATGCTTGATAGCCTAAGCATCAAAATCATTAAGTGGCCACTGGCACAGAGTGCGAAATTGATTGATAAATGTGGCGTGACAGCTAACCAAACCACCTTGTTTGGCTTCGCCCTTGGCTGCTTTGCGCTTCCTGCCTTGGTAGCAGAGCAATACACGCTTGCATTAGCGTTTATTCTACTGAATCGCATCTGTGATGGATTGGATGGTGCTTTAGCGAGGATTCAAGGCATCACCGATGCGGGCGGCTTCCTTGATATAAGCCTAGACTTCTTGTTCTATTCTCTGATTCCCTTTGGCTTTGTACTAGCAAACCCAGAACAGAACGCCGTCGCAGGTGCGTTCTTGATCTTGTCGTTTATTGGTACAGGAAGCAGCTTCTTAGCTTTCGCGATCATGGCGGGTAAACGTGGTATCGATAACCCTGTCTACAAGCACAAATCTCTGTACTACATGAGCGGTCTGACAGAAGGCACAGAGACCATCGGTTGCTTCGTGCTGTTCTGTTTGTTCCCTCAGCACTTTGCCATCATTGCGTACATCTTTGGTGCAGCGTGTTGGTTTACTACGTTTACGCGCATTTACTCAGGATTTCAAACATTAAAGTCGTAACCTTCCCCACGTTAAGAAGCATGTTGGCGCGAAAACAAAAACGATTGGCGCCAGTAAAAAAAGATTCAGTCAAACTCGTGTAAACTGTAGGCTCGTAGTCCAATTTTTTATTCATTGAACTATGAGCCTCGAAATAGATAAACAATGACATCAACAAGAAGGTGAATTTGGAAGATAAAAGACTGATTCTCAAACAATATGAATCACATCGGCCGCCAGGAGATTTTCACACTCATAGTTATTCACATCTCGCCTACGTGCACCAAGGGTGTCAAATTGTATCAACGGACAAGCATAGTCTGTTATCCATGCCGGGCTCATTAGTCTATATTCCAGCCTATACACCGCACCGAGCAGAGTTTCTAAAGCGCTCGCAGGTTTCTCTTCTTAAGCTGCCCTCCAATTCAACCCCAAATATAAAAGCAGTCTGTATGCTGGACGTTTCACCAATCATCACACAGTTGTTCAGTGTTTGGAAAAACAAGACTCAAGATCCCAAGTTAGCCGACCAATACATAGATGTTCTTATCGACCAGTGCTCTCGTTGCGCACCGACAACTCACCCTTTCGTCGCGCAGGGTAGCATGGACCGACGCCTATTAATCATAATCGAAGCGCTCTCTGATAAACCAACCATTAAAATGTCTATCTCGCAGTTATCGCAAAAGACTGGTGCGTCAGTGCGAACATTAAACCGATTGTTCCTTTCGCACTTCAAAGCTTCTTTCAAAGAGATCCGAAATAAAGTAGTCATGGAGCGAGCGGAGCAAATGATGAAAAAAGGCATAAGCGCAACGGTTGTTGCGTTTGAGCTTGAGTATTCAAGTCTCTCTTCTTTTTCGACTGCTTATAACAAGCATCAAAAGCAAAATATGGATTAACGGCCAAATATGTATAGTGACCAGACGATATGGCGCGTTTTGTAAACAAACTGTCAGCTACCCAAAAGCTTTAAACGACGCACCTCTCTACCATGTTTAACTACTCCTTTAACAAGGCATGAGGTTAAACGAATGTCCAAACTCCAGATCATATTTATCAGCCTAATCATGGCGTCCAGCTATTTTTTTGCCTCGAGCATGTATGTGCCAAGCCTCCCCGAGATACAGAATGCTCTGCACACCTCAGAGGCACTTGTGCAACAATCTTTAAGCGTATTTTTTATTGCACTAGCATGCAGTCAACTACTCGCTGGACCTTTTTCCGAAAGATATGGAAGGAAGCCCGTCGCCTTACTCTCAGCCGTCATTTTTGTGGCAGGCTCAGCGCTGTGCGCCCTATCACAAAACATCGAGTCTCTTCTGATTGGTAGAGTTGTACAAGGTTTTGGCGTCGGAGGACTCTACTTGCTTTGTAGAACAATACTACAAGACGCTTTCGAAAAATCGGAACTTATGGGGATACTTGCCTGGTATGGGATTATTTTTATGAGCTTACCAGGCTTAACTCCAATTCTAGGTGGGTACCTCACAACACATTTTAGCTGGGAAGCAAACTTTATCTTTTTGCTCGGCCTAGCGGTTGTGACATTGCTTGTCATCGCAGTAATTAAACGCGAGACAATCAGTCAACATAACCCGGACGCAATCAAACCTAAGCAAATGTTAAAAGACTATGCTTTTATCACTTCAAACCTAACATTTTTGTGTTATCTCGCAATGATGATCAGCGGCACGAGCTGTCTTCTACTTTTCCAAGTGATGGGCTCCTTCGTTGCTCAAAACCAATTTGACATCTCAGTAGCAGATTTTGGATTAGGTGCAATGACGTTAATGATCAGTAGCGTGGTATCACGATTATTTTGGAATCAGTTCTTAAAGAACCGCCTAAGTGAGAATCTGACGCTTTTCTTCGGCTGCGTAATCCAAGTTTCAGGCTGTGCCCTGACTACATTCAGCCTTATGGTGAAAAGCTATTCATTCATGTTGTTGGGGTTCTGCGTGATGTCATTTGGAGTTGCGTTCTTACTTGCTATCGCGGGCGTTTCAGCCTTGTATATGTTTCCGAAACACAAAGGGCAAGTTGGCGCGATTTATGGAGCATTACAGATGATAGGAGCATTTGGTTTCACCTACGGTTTATCGATGTTGCCTGCGACTCAGAGCATGATGGTACTCACTAGTTGGATGCTCGCTATGACAAGCGCTATCGCATTTTTCATCATCTTCATTGAGCAACGTAGAGCAGTAGGACAAACATACACGCTCTCTGAAAATTAGCTCTTCAGAACACCACTGCTCGCTATTTGTTACCCTGATAACTAACAGGGGTTTGGCCTCAAAGTTTCCATTCTGTTGAGGCCAAACTTCTCCTATCAGAATAACCAGCCGAAAATAAGCTGTGAGAGCACAATTCCCAACATAAAACTCGGTAAGTGCCAAGTCTGCTGCTTAGCGCGGTAATACTCTTTTTGTATATCTTCTTGGTAGCTCTTTATGGCTAATTCTTTAATGTAATTATTATGCATAACCTATCCTCATGACGTTTTGGTGTGCGGAGGATAAAAGCTCAAGTTAACTTTAGGTCAACAGTAAAATATCAATTTCGGATAACATTATTTCCGTAGGCAAAATTCCTTACGCTTAGCCGTTAAACTCAACCAGTTGCATTTGTTTGTATCGCAGTAATGCAGCTTCACTTGATCGTCGTCAATGGAACATCAATCTCTCACACCTTTCGATGTTCAAATGACATCAACTTGCTAGCATGAGCCCATTCAAGCTAACTCCGGGCCTGTTATGACTCCTACTGTCGATCGCGTACTTCTCAATATCGCACTCAACCTGAGCTCAAATCGCTCTCATGAGCAGCAATACCAAAACCTGATTGATGGAGTGGCCCAAGTCTTCCCTTGTGATGCGAGTTGTCTGTTTATCTTTGATGAAGATGGCTTCCTAACGCCAGTTGCAGTAAAAGGCCTGTCGAGCTCAGTACTCGGTCGCCGCTACTTTCCTAAAGCTCACCCACGTTTAGAGGCCATCATTCATAGTCGTGAGCCGGTTCGCTTCGACGCTGATTGTGCCCTGCCCGATCCATTTGATGGAACACTTTTAACGGAAGATCAATGCATTGACGTTCATGACTGCATGGGCTTTAGCTTATACGTTGAGGGGCAGCTTGTCGGGGCGTTAACCATGGATGCGCTGGCTGTTGGCGCATTTGACCATATCGACCCAGTTGCGATCGAAACGTTTGCTGCGCTAACGGCGGCGACACTACGTAACATTGCGCAACTAAAAGCCCTTAAAGCGCAGAACCAGAAGCAAAAGAGCGTCACGCAAACCCTGATCCAACAAGCGCGCTCACAACACGGTGACATGGTTGGCTTAAGCCCACAAATCAATCAATTACGAAACAACATTGCGACCGTTGCTCAGTCGGATTACGCAGTATTAGTAACGGGAGAAACGGGGACCGGTAAAGAGCTTGTTGCTCATTCAGTTCATGCTCAATCTCATCGCAATGATAAACCGATGATTTACGTAAACTGCGCTGCCCTACCCGAAGGTCTGGCGGAGAGCGAACTGTTTGGCCACGTAAAGGGCGCTTTTACAGGAGCCAATAGTCATCGTGCAGGTAAGTTCGAACTGGCTGATGGCGGTACAATCTTCTTAGATGAAGTGGGTGAATTGCCATTGATTTTGCAGGCAAAACTGTTGCGAGTTATCCAACAAGGTGAGTTGCAACGTGTGGGCAGCGATCAGCATTTGATGGTCAACGTGCGCATCATCGCGGCCACCAACCGACAGTTAGAAAAAGAAGTGGAAGATGGCACATTTCGTGCGGATTTGTTCCATCGCTTAAACGTATTCCCAATCAAAGTGCCACCATTGCGCGCGCGTGATGGCGATATTCCAGTTCTCGCGGGATATTTGTTGGAAAAAGTACGTCAACAATTTAACGCACCAAACCTTCACGTTCACCCTAAGGTACTGACTCAACTAGAATCTCTGCCTTGGTACGGTAACGTTCGAGAACTTGAACACACGTTAACGCGAGCAGCGTTACATGCCATCCAACAAGGCGCGAGCACCATCATGCTCAATCACTTTGACACTTCATTGGCATTGAATGATGTAAAAAACACATCGCATTACTTGCCAAAAGAGAGTCAGCCAATGCGTGAGTTAGTCGAGAGTTATCAACGTGACTTGATTGAACACGCTTTAAGCCAAACCGGTGGGGTTTGGGCAAAAGCAGCAGAGTTTTTACAGATGGATCGAGGCAACTTGTATCGCATGGGTAAAAAGCTCGGCATTAGCAAATAGAAGCCACTACTTCGCTCTCTTCTCTTGAAGGGACAGAAACTTACGTCTTAAAAAGATAGATTCCGGATGGCTCGCTTAGGCTCGTCCGGAATGACTCCTAGCCCGAAGCAGAGCGAGCCGACAAAGGAGCGCAATCGGGAATCTCTTGCCTTCACAAAACCGCATTAACTTTTCTTCTGTTTAACAAGTACTTCCACTATCGCCCGTTAAAACGTTTCTCACGCGTTGCTTTTCTCACCACATCTGTATTTTCGTTGTCATTTGTACATCATTCGCGTTGTCACAATCACATCAAGCACGTACCCAAAAACAAATAAAGCCAATTAAAATCAACAACATAACAATTGGCACGCATTCTGCTCTATTGGAGAAAACAAAACGACTATTACTACAATCACTGGAGAACCCAATATGTTCTGTATTCAATGTGAACAGACAATCCAAACCCCAGCTGTAAAAGGCTGTTCTTTCGCACAAGGTATGTGTGGCAAAACTTCAGAGGTATCCGATCTACAAGACGTGTTGGTTTACACTCTGCAAGGGGTTTCTTTTTGGGCAGCACGCGCGCTTGAATTCAACATCATCAATGATGAAATCAACCAATGGGCTCCAAGAGCATTCTTCTCTACGTTGACTAACGTAAACTTCGATCCAGAGCGTATCCTTGAGCTGACTTCTCAGGCAGCAACATACAAAACACTGCTAAAAGACCAAGTCATGTCTGCCGCAACACTTGCTGACGAAGTCGTATTGAACGTACCTAACGTTGCGAACTTCGAGCTGCCAAACAGTGCAGAAGAAATCCTAGCATTTGCTCCTCAAGTGGCAGTAAACCGTGGTAAAGGCCAAGTAAACGAAGACGTTATCGGCCTGCGCCTACTTTGCCTGTACGGCTTAAAAGGTGCTGCTGCGTACATGGAACACGCACGCGTACTTGAGCAAACCAACAATGACATCTTCGCGGAATACCACGAAATCATGGCTTGGTTAGGTACGGACCCTGAAGATCTAGGCGAACTGCTAGATTGCTCAATGCGCATCGGTCTTATGAACTACAAAGTGATGGAAATGCTGGATCATGGTGAAACAGCAACGTTCGGTCACCCAGAGCCAACCACCGTTAACGTGAAGCCAGTGAAAGGCAAATGTATCCTTGTTTCTGGCCATGACCTTCACGACCTAGAGAAAATCCTGCAACAAACCGAAGGCAAAGGCATTAACGTTTACACCAATGGTGAAATGCTGCCTGCACACGGCTACCCAGAGCTGAAAAAATACCCTCACCTAGTGGGTAACTACGGTAGCGCTTGGCAGAACCAACAAAAAGAATTCGCTAACTTCCCTGGCGCGATTGTGATGACATCAAACTGCCTATTGAACCCGAACGTTGGCCAATACGCAGACCGTCTATTCACTCGTAGCATTGTTGGTTGGCCTGGTGTCGCTCACCTAGAAGGTGATGATTTTAGCCAAGTCGTTGAATGTGCATTAGCGCAAGAAGGCTTCCAGCACGACGAAATCGAACACAACATCACGGTTGGCTTCGGTCGCAACGCACTAATGAACGCAGCACCTGCGGTTATCGATCAAGTGAAGCAAGGCAACATCAAACATTTCTTCCTAGTAGGTGGTTGCGATGGCGACAAAGCAGAGCGTAGCTACTACACCGACTTCACTGCAGAAGCGCCAGAAGATACGCTAATCCTAACGCTAGCTTGTGGTAAATACCGTTTCAACAAGAACACATTTGGCGACATCAATGGCATCCCTCGCCTATTGGATGTGGGTCAATGTAACGATGCGTACTCAGCAATCCAGCTTGCACTGGCACTTGCGAAAGAGTTCGATTGCGACATCAACGAGCTTCCTCTAACGCTTGTTCTGTCTTGGTTCGAGCAAAAAGCGATTGTGATCCTGCTTACGCTATTCGCTCTTGGTGTGAAAGGCATCTACACAGGTCCAACAGCGCCTGCATTCCTAACGCCAAACTTGATTGCGATTATCCAAGAGAAGTTCGACATGCGCAGTATTGGCAATGTTCAGGACGATCTTAAAACCATCCTAGCAGCGTAATCGCCTCGCTTATCATGCGCCTCCTTAGTTGGGGGCGCTACTATCTATTGAGTACTCGATAACCAAAGAGATTGTTATGTTTTTTGAATGGCAAGGCAGTCAACCTGTCACGTTACGCTGTGTAGACAAATACCATGAAACTGCCGATGCAGTGAGCCTCAAGTTGGCAGACCTGTCAGAATCGCTCTTGTTTGAGTTTAAAGCGGGTCAGTTCATCAACCTTGGTGTTGAAATCGATGGCAAGGTGGAGTTTCGCGCTTACTCACTCAGCTCTCTTTCCGGTGACGACTGCTTGCAACTGACGATCAAGCGCGTCGAAGGCGGTAAGGTATCCAACTACATCATCGATAAGCTTCTCATTGGCGATACTGTTCAAGCTCTTCCGCCTACCGGTGATTTCAACTGCATTGATCATCCACCAATCGCGGTCAATAACAGAAAGAAAGCCCTGCTCATTAGTGCGGGCTGTGGCATTACGCCTGTATTCGCGATGGCAAAAGAATGGTTAGACAACGACGCTGGAGTTGATATTGAGTTCCTGCACATTGCTCGCTCTCAGCCTGAAACCATCTACTTTGATTTATTAGAGACCTACCATTCAGTTTATTCAGATTTCAAACTGAAATTGCTACTGAAAAACCGCGGTGAAACGCTTTATCCAGAAGGTCGTTTGAATACCGAGTGGTTAAAAGAACTGGTGCCCGATTTTAAACAGCGCACGGTTTATCTCTGCGGTCCAAACCAGTTTATGCTTGATGTTCAAAGCTACTTGAGTGAACTTGGCTTTGATATGGCGAACTTCTTCCAAGAAAGCTTTACTCCTGCGGCCAGTGAAGAAACTGAAGTGTCAGATGAAACGGCCAGTGTGTCAGTACCAGACTTTGCTCAAACGATCGATGCGCAAAAAGGCCAAGTCCTTGCTGATGTGTTGGAAGGTGCTGGATTACCGTTGATCGTCGCTTGTCGAAGCGGCATTTGTGGTTCTTGTAAGTGTAAGGTTCGCACAGGCAGCGTTTCTTCAACCAGTCTTGAAACGTTGACCCCAGAAGAAATTGAGCAAGGATACGTACTCGCCTGTTCTTCAACGATTGAATCCGACCTCGAAGTTCAGATTGGTTAAAGCCCTTTATACGAACATTAAAAAAGCGCCGTACTAGGCGCTTTTTGTTTATGGAAAAGTGTTATTAAACTCGGAAGTTTATTAATCTAAACTCAGCTAAACAACAAAACCTTCAGTGCAGCTTCGCTATCTACATCCATAAACTCTGGTGGGTTATCCAAACGCTCGCGGAATGTTAGCTCTGGCGCTTCTTCTTTCATGCTTTCAATCAAGAAATCGCTGGTCACCGATGGCGAGTTAACACACGCTAACACCTGACCACCTTCTGCCAATAAATCTGGCAAACGACGTAGAATCTTTTTGTAGTCTTTGGTTAGTGCAAAGCTGCCTTTCTGGAATGACGGCGGATCAATGATGATCATATCGTACTGACCTGACTTCTTGATCTTGGACCACGACTTAAAGATATCGTGCCCCATAAAGCTCACTTGGTTGATGTTATGACCATTCAGCTTATGGTTCTCACGACCTTTAGACAGCGACGCTTTCGCCATATCCACGTTAACCACTTTATCTGCGCCACCAGCAATAGCCGCCACAGAGAAGCCACAAGTGTAAGCAAACAAGTTAAGTACGTTTTTGTGCTTCGCGTTTTCACGAACCCAATCACGACCGTAGCGCATATCAAGGAACAGACCGAAGTTCTGGTTACGACCGATGTCTAGCTGGTACTTCAAGCCACTTTCTTCAACCACAGGTCGAGCATCTAGCTCACCCAATAGAATTTCAGAAGGTGCACCGTCAGCGTAACGGTGCTGAATCACGATCGTGCAGCCCTGTTTCTCTGCCCACAGAGCAGAATCAGAAAGCGTGTTCAATCCTGCTTTTAATTCGCTCAGAAACGACTCATCCACTTCTTTAAATAGATTGATGATCAACTGACCTTGTAACCAATCACACGTAATTTGCTCTAAACCTTCGAAGCGGCGGCCACGACCGTGAAACAGTCGGCGGATTTCGTTGGGAGCTTGTGTTAGCTCGGCTTCTAGATGCTGAAAAAACAGCGGAAGTTGTGATGCTTGCATCGAATTCTCTTATTCGTTTTCTTTGTGATGGTTATTTGATCGTAGGCCAGTTGAGTTCCCACGGAGAAAGCCAAGTGTCGATACCTTGGGATACCGTTTCATTGTGCCATTTACTGCCAAGTGCTTTGTGTTCACGTGGATCGCAAACAAAGCAATGTGTTTCATCTTGATACGGGAAACACAGCGAAAATGCATGCAAGTAGCCACGGTCGGCTTCATTGCCTGCATTATAAATAGGATCGCCAACAATACCCGAGCCAACCGATTTTAATGCCACGCGAATTTGGTGTGTTTTACCAGTATGCGGCTTGCATAAAAACAGGCGCTCTCCCGGCTCTGCAGCGAGAGAGAAGAATTGAGTAATCGCAGGATTCGTTTTGCTGTTGACCAGTTTCCATGAAGAACGACGCGAGCGTTCCATGTCGCCCACTACCAACCCTTGCTTCTTCTTAGGCTTTTTCGAGCCAATCGCAAGATAGAACTTCTCGACTTCACGATCTGCAAATGCTTGCGACAACGCACTTGCTGCTTTTGCGTTGCGACCCAAAAGCAAAATTCCAGACGTCATTTTGTCGAGGCGGTGAATAAGATACAACTGCTCATCACCACTTTGTTTTGCTACTTCTTGCAACAACATGGCATCCCCATCGTCCTTGTGTACTGAGACGTTGGGATGTTTATTGATGATCAGAAAATCTGGATGGGTGTGTAGAATGTCGAACATAAAAAACTGGCTCCACGTTTGGAGCCAGAAGTATACCGATTCTAAGCAATTAGGCGAGCTTAAACTTGCCCACCAGCGCTTCCAGTTCTTGAACTTTACGATTCAGACCTTCTACGCTTTGCGAGCTATCATTGGCCAATTGTAATGAACGGTTTGAGATATCGCTGATCGAGGTAATATCCGCAGCAATTTCTTTCGTCACTGCGGTTTGCTCTTCCGCCGCCGTCGCGATTGAGTTCACCATGCTTTGAACGTGCGCCGCACCCGAAACGATTTCTTCCAGTGAGTTCACTGCACCAGAGCTTTGACTCACACCAATTTCAACCAAACGACAGCCATCTTCGGTGTAAGTTACTGCCTCTTGAGTACCGACTTGAATAGCTTGGATGATCTCACCAACTTCTTGTGTTGCCTTTGTTGTGCGTTCAGCCAGAGCGCGTACTTCATCGGCAACCACAGCAAAGCCACGACCAAACTCACCTGCACGTGCCGCTTCAATCGCTGCGTTCAATGCCAGCAGGTTCGTCTGCTCTGCGATATCTTCAATCACTTTGATAACCGCGCCGATCTTCTCACCATGAGAGCCTAGACTGTTCATCTGCACCGACATATCCGACATCTGCTGAGATACCTGTTGAATGCTTTCCACCATCTCTACAATCACGGTGCGACCTTGTTCAGCGGTTGATTCCGAATTGCGTGCTTCTTCAAACGTCGCAGCACCTTGCTCGGCAACTTGAGAAATGGTCAAGCTCAACTCTTCTGCCGCAGTCGCAATCAAGTTTGCTTTATCAGATTGGCTGCTTGCACCCGACACAATATCTTGGCTCACAACGGATAGTTCACCGGTAACAGATTTCACCTCTTCCGACACAAGCGAAATCGAACCAATAAGGCTGGTCAAAGACGCCTGCATCTTATTTAGTGACGTCGCTAGGTTAGCCAGCTCATCACCCGATTTATCCTCAATCGGATCGACGGTTAAATCACCTTCTGCAACGCGCTGTGCTAATTCATCTAACTTACTCAAACGGTTGGTGATTGAGTTCGACAACAAGTACGCAATCACACCTGTTGCAATCAAAGCAATCGAACCCAACACAGAAATCGTCAGCTCAATACTGTTAAACGAATCAGAGAGATCGAGTAATGCCTCACTGGTGCTTTGGCGACCATCGAGTGATGCGGCATCCAGAATGGATTCAAGTGGTGCTAGATTCGCATCATAAAGTGAGCGAAGACGAGCAACGTTCTCCTCAACATTTTCCAAACCTAGGTTGGTCAGAACTTGTGATTCAAAGTCACGGGTAAAGTTACCCATGTAACGCTCAGCTTTTTCAACGTTACGGTAATCTTCACCACCCACCGTTTCTAGGCGTTTAACCTCGGCAATAGCGGCAGAAAACTCCTTTTTATTAACTTGATACTCAGCTTGGGCCCCTGCGACACCAACGATACTGCCCAACGCATCACGATAAACATCGCCAGCTTCATCGATCAAAATAAGATACTGCACTGTTTCAGGAACGTCGTCCGTTCTCACCTCGTCAGCCACTTCGTGCGAGTTCAATACCTCTAGCATGATAATCCCGATCATCACTAGCATGATTGCCAAAATGGCACCAAAACTCGCGTACAGTTTTTTACGAACAGACATTGTCACTAATAACCTTCCTTACTCTGATTTCTTATTTCTAACTTAGTTAATCCACATATTTACACATGCTTTGTAAGGGTTATCGGAACGAACTTATGCAACTTGAGTACAAACTTTTGTGATCCACCTCACCCTGCGAGCTATCTCACAATTAATACCTATTATTGATATTAATTCCATCAATCCTATAAATAATGAATATAAAAAAGCGGGAGTCTATGAAGACTCCCGCTTATTAATTTTCGAATTTGGCTGATTGCTGTTCGCTTATAGCTTCTTAGAGAAGATACCCGCTAGAGCAATGATGCCGATACCTAGTAGCATGATTTCGCCCTTACCGCTGTCGAAACCAGACTTGATACCCATGAAGGCTACGATAGCGATAGCAACTGGGATTACGTATTTCACTAGGTTGTACCAAAGACCAAATAGTGGGAAAGATACTTTACCGTCGTTAGTGATCTCTTTCTCAAGGTCAGCACGGTTTAGACGCCAGCCTGCGAAGATACATACCAACATACCGCCAACCGCTAGGAAGATCTTATCTGTTAGTAGGTCGAAGATGTCGAATGCACCTGTACCGAATAGTGTTGGACCAACACCGCCAAGCGATAGTGATGCAAACACACATAGTGATGCCATTACGACACTTGCAGAAAGTACTGCTGTTGAACGCTTCAGGCCTTTCTCATCGATTAGGTAAGAAACCACAACTTCCAATAGAGATACTGAAGACGTCAATGCCGCTACTGTTAGACCGATGAAGAACATCAGAGCAAATAGAAGACCAATTACGCCGCCCATTTCAGCAAACAGCTGAGGTACAACAACGAATACTAGACCTGGACCTGCTGCTGGTTCCATACCGAATGCGAACATTGCCGGGAACATTGCAACACCTGCAAGGATTGCAACACCAGTATCCATCGCAGTAACCATACCTGTAGTCTGAACTAGGTTCTCTTTCTTCTTAAGGTAAGAACCGTACGTCATCATACAACCCATACCAAGAGATAGTGAGAAGAATGCTTGGCCTAGCGCCGCTAGAACAACATTGCTGTCTACTTTCGAGAAGTCTGGCATGAATAGGAATTCAAGACCCGCCATTGCACCCGGTAGCATCAGACCTTTCACAGATACAACGATCAGGATAAGGAATAGAAGAGGCATCAGGATTTTACCCGCTTTCTCGATACCGCCGGAAATACCCTTCATTACGATAACGATGTTAAGGAATAGGTAAACACCCATCCATAGTAGCGGTTGAACTGGGTCAGAAATGAAGCCGCCGAAGCTGTCACCAATTGCTTCAGGAGTACTTAGTAGACCACCACCTACTTTGAAGATGTACGCTAGCGCCCAGCCACCTACTACAGGGTAGAAACCCATGATAAGTAGACCACTCAGTACGCCGATAACACCGGTAAATGTCCAACGACGATCAGTCGATTTGAAAGCACCTACTGCTGAAAGACCTGTCTTACGACCAATAGCGAATTCAGTAAGCATTACGCTAAAGCCGATAAAAATAACAAACAAAAGGTAGATTGCAACGAACGCACCGCCGCCGCTCTCACCCGCTGTGTAAGGGAATTTCCATATATTGCCTAAACCGACAGCGGAACCCGCTGCTGCCATTACGAAGCCTAGTTTAGACCCCCACGTATCACGTGGTGCTGCTGTATTTGTAGCCACGCTTTTTCTCCAAAGTATTTTGTTGTGTTTGCATAGAGATAGGCGTCTAGAATATGTTCGTGTAAATATTAATGTACACTTTATAAGATGTTTGTGTGACGCTCTATGTATGGTCAGTAAAGCAGTTTCAATTTAAAATTGGAACCCCGATCAGCACATTTATCGCACAAATGTATTATTGTTCACGCTAAATGCTGCTTTTTTGTGCAAAAGTTAATGTTTCGTCCGACTTTTCACACATCAGTAACACAAACCCCCGTTATAAAATTCATTTCACATTACAAAGTCGTTCTGCCCTAGGATTATGAAAATAGTTTCCCGTTCCGGCATTTGCGCTTAATATCCATATTGGGCTTATTACTTTTGGCGTATATGGACAAGTTCTATCACTTTATCACCCTCGCTGGCATCGGGCTTTACTGGTTTCTCGTTGCTGGTGTTACTATTCGCGTCGTTTTAAAGCGTCGTGCAGTTAGCGTCTCCCTCGCATGGCTGATGATCATCTACATCCTGCCAGTGCTAGGTGTTGCCTGTTATTTCTTATTTGGTGAGCTTAACCTTGGCCGAAAACGTGCAGAACGGGCCAAAGTGATGTTCACACCGTTCCAACAATGGTTCACTCAGTTAAATGATTGTAACGCACATGTTCCAGAAGCAATGGGGCGTCATATCTACCGCATTGATGAATTGTGTAACAACCGTTTGGGCCTTCCAGCACTGAGTGGCAACACGCTTTCGCTTCAACAGTCACCGGATGAGATCCTTCACTCCATTATTAAAGACATCGAAAATGCACAACACAGCATCCGCATGGTGTTCTACATTTGGCATCCGGGCGGCTTAGCCGACTCTGTTGCTTCTGCATTGATTCAAGCGGCGAAGCGTGGCGTGGATGTTAAGCTGCTGCTCGACTCAGCCGGTAGTCCGCGCTTCTTCCGCAGTCCTTGGTACAAGATGATGAAAGATGCGGGCATCGATGTGGTGCAAGCATTAGAAGTAAAAATGTGGCGTATCTTTCTACGCCGTCTTGATTTGCGTCAGCACCGCAAGATCATCGTGATTGATGACGAGATCGCCTACACAGGTTCAATGAACTTGGTCGATCCTGCTTTCTTTAAACAAAGCAGCGGTGTCGGTCAGTGGATTGATATCATGGTGCGCATTACTGGCCCGACAGTGAACGTATTGAGTGCTATCCACTGTTGGGATTGGGAAGTAGAAACTGGCGAGCGTCAGCTACCGACTCACCCTGAATGCCGAGTCGATAATGATGAATTTCAACACCCGATTCAAGTCGTACCATCAGGTCCGGGTATGCCGGAGTACTTGATTTACCAAGTGTTAACCTTGGCAATCAACCAAGCGAATCGTTCTGTGAGGATCACGACACCTTACTTTGTTCCAAGTTCTGACCTACTTGAAACATTGAAGATGACCGCACAACGAGGCATTGATGTAGAGCTTATCATTCCTCATAAAAACGACTCCATGATGGTGCAATGGGCATCACGTGCCTTCTACAGTGAGCTAATGGCAGCGGGTGTGAAAATCTACGAGTTCTATGGTGGCTTGCTGCACACTAAGTCCGTCGTCATTGATGAGCAATTCTGTTTGGTTGGCACAGTAAACATGGATATGCGCAGTTTATGGCTGAACTTTGAAGTGACGCTTGCGGTAGATGATGAAGAGTTCACCAAACAAATGTCATCACTACAAGACGCTTACGTCCAACAGTCACACACGGTCGACAAAGATGAGTGGGCAAAGCGCAGTATCTTTTCCCGCTTTTTAGAGCGCGTTTTCTATCTATTTAACCCATTACTGTAATAAATAAGATAAAGCCGCTAAATCTCAATAAAACCGACAGATTCATGCTGTCGGTTTTCTTTTATACGCCCTATAACACTGTTTTTCGAGTGATGCTCGGACAAGTCGTTTCATTTCTATTTTTCCCTTGCAAACCACCCTTGCTCCATGTTTTAAATATTGAAAATCGTAATTTAGACAGGGAATTTTTATGTCAGAAGGCAAAAAGACCAAACTCGTCACCGCTGGTCGTGACAAGAAGTGGACTAACGGTGTGGTTAACCCACCTGTTCAGCGAGCTTCCACCATCGTGTTTGATACCGTTGCAGAAAAAAACCAAGCGATGATCAATCGCACCAACAAAACTCTGTTCTACGGGCGCCGCGGCACAAACACACACTTTGCCTTTCAAGATGCGATGGTTGAAGTGGAAGGCGGTGCGGGCTGTGCCCTTTACCCATGTGGTACCGCTGCGATTTCTAATGCGATCCTGTCTTTTATTGAGACGGGCGATCACATCCTAATGGTCGATACCTGTTACGAACCGACTCGCGATTTCTGCGACACCATCATGAAAAAGATGGGCGTCGAAACGACTTACTTTGATCCTATGATTGGTGAAGGTATTCGTGACCTTATTCAACCGAATACCAAAATCCTTTTCTTAGAGTCTCCTGGCTCAATCACAATGGAAGTGATGGACGTTCCGACGATGGCAAGCATCGCCCATGAGCGTGAAATCATCGTGATGCTGGATAATACTTGGGGCGCAGGCGTGAACTTCTCCCCATTTGACCACGGCGTCGATATCTCTATTCAGGCAGCAACCAAGTACATTGTTGGTCACTCTGATGTGATGTTGGGAACAGCGGTTGCTTCTGAGAAATACTGGGACCAATTACGTGAGCAAAGCTACCTGATGGGTCAATGTGTTTCTCCTGACGATGCATACCTTGGCCTGCGCGGTATTCGTACTTTGGATGTTCGCTTACGTCAGCATGCAGAAAACAGCCTAAAAGTCGCACAGTGGTTGGCAAGCCGCCCTGAAGTCGATCACATTCGTCACCCTGCCCTAGAAAGCTGCCCTGGTCATGAGTTCTTTAAGCGCGACTTTACCGGTGGTAATGGCTTGTTCTCATTCGTATTGAAAAGCTCGTACCCGAAAGCAACCACAGCATTGTTGGATGGCATGAAACACTTCAGCATGGGTTATTCATGGGGTGGCTATGAGAGTTTGATTTTAGCCAACGAGCCGAAAAGCTTTAGCAGCTTACGTACCGTTGCAAATCCAAACTTCGAGGGCACACTGGTACGTCTTCACATCGGACTCGAGGATGTCGAAGACTTAATTGCAGACCTAGAAGCCGGCTTCGCACGATACAACGCGCTCGTGCTAGAAAAAGAAGCGTCTTTATAAGCATTCAGAATATCTATCAAATAGCCTCGCACTTCGAGGCTATTTTTCTGCCCTCGGCCATCACTCAACTAAATCATTGTCTCAATTAGAATTAACTAACATTCTAATATTCATGAGTTTAATGTTCATTGAATCTGTTGATTTTCTTTTGAGTAATCACAGAACAAGAAAATGCGCTGCAAATGAACTTCTCATCCTCAAAACTTATCTTCTAATTTATAAAATTGACAAGAGATCATACCACAAGGAGATAGTTTTGAAACTCAAATTCATAACAACAATGCTTTTCGTTTTAAGCACCTTACCCTTTGCATCTGCCAACGCCAGTGGTTACACAGAAACCAAATACCCCATTGTCCTCGTTCATGGACTGTTCGGCTTCGATACCCTTGCCGGAGTGGATTACTTTTATGGCATCCCACACTCTCTAACCAAAGATGGCGCAACGGTTTATGTCGCGCAAGTGTCTGCGACCAACAGCAGCGAGGCACGTGGAGAGCAGCTTCTTGCTCAAGTTGAAACGCTACTTGCCGCAACAGGTGCAGAAAAAGTTAACTTGATTGGGCATAGCCATGGCGGCCCGACAACACGCTACGTTGCTTCAATACGTCCCGATTTAGTGGCATCTGTTACTAGCATTGGTGGTGTGAACAAAGGCTCCAAAGTGGCGGACATCGTAAGAAACACCGTTCCAGAAGGCTCCATCAGTGAAGGCGTAGCAGTAAAGTTGGCAGAAGGACTTGTAACCTTGATCAACTTACTGTCTGGTGGTTCCGATCTTGACCAAGATCCGCTTGCTTCTTTAGCCGCACTCACTACTGAGGGCTCACTTGAGTTCAACCAATATTATCCTGAAGGTATTCCAACCAGTGCATGTGGAGACGGCGACTTATTGGCATCGAATGGCGTGTATTACTATTCATGGACAGGCTCTTCGAACTTTACCAACCTATTTGACCCAACTGACGGTGCAATGGTGGTTTTAGGCTTGGCATTTGATGGCCCCAACGACGGTCTTGTCGATGCATGTAGCACTCACCTCGGCAAAGTTATTCGTGATGATTACAAGATGAATCATCTGGATGAAATAAACGGACTGCTTGGTATCCACCACCTCTTCGAGACTGACCCAGTGACGTTATATCGCCAGCATGCTAATCGCCTGAAACTACAGGGTTTATAATAAGGAAGCCATCATGAAAAAAGTCGCTCTTATCACATTGTCCGTTGTATCACTGGTTAGTGTAGGAGCGGCTTACCTGTACCAACCTCAATCATCGCACCTAATAAAGGCGAAATCACAACAAGACACCACTGTTGACCTATCCTCGCAGAAAGATTTCTTCGAGTACTCTTTAAGCAGTTTGGGAGAGCAAGACCTTGAAGCGATAAAAGCGACTGTGAATGCTGGTGAGTTGCAGAAAAACGCCCTCGGCATCAGTTCTGAGTTGTTCGACACTTATCTCGCTTACAAAGAAGCACTCTCTAAGCTGGAACCTTTTGAAGGGGGGTCATTATCATTACAAGAATTAAAGCGGCTCGATGATGCGATCCTAGCGATGCAAAGAACATTTTTTACTGACCAGCAAATTGCCCAACTGTTCGATGAAGAAAACCGCCTACGCCAACTAGCAATTGATAAGCTTGCTATTCAAGCAGCCAAGTTAGATGCGAATACTCATCAACAAATGCTAGAAGAAACCCTCGCTGCACAACCTGAGTACATTCAACAAAGTGAGCGTAATAACGCACTGGTCTTGCAGCTTAATCAAGCCTCAGGAATGGACGCACAAGAGAAGTATTTGACTCGTGTTGATTTAGTCGGTGAAGAAGGTGCTCAGCGCCTCCAAGCGCTGGATGACAAACGAGCGGCTTTCAATACCTCACTCGATGACTATTTGAAGAAGCGAGCGGAGATCTTGAACAACGATTTTCTCGGCGAGGAAGAAAAGAAATTAGAAATTGCCGGACTAAGAGAACAGAGTTTTGAAGAAAAACAGTGGCGTCGCATCGAAGCATTAGAAAGAATTCATGATAGCGAGCAAAGATAAAACAAGGAGTTCGGTACGATTTAATAGTGAGAGTCTCTCGCTCTACTCCCTTCGCATACAGACAATTTGAGTGCCTCATCCGATAAAACCGGAACAGACTAAAAATCTGTTCCGGTTTTATTTTTGTCTCGTCACTTAACCTATTTGTTCCCAAAACAAAGAGGTACTAAACAATGAGCGCATTCCGTTATATCGTAAACTTTATTCAAACCAGCCATAATTACGAGATGAAGCGTGGGCTCTTGGCTAAGATGTTCTATTTAACGCCTGCCGAGAGAATCCAACGTTTAGACGAGGTCTTTGATACAACCCAATTCAGCGAAGAAGCCCTCTCCCTCGTATCAGACAATGGCAGTGCGCATCCCGAAGCTCAAAAAGAACAACGATAAAAACAATGAATAAACGTAAGCTGGAATTGTATGAGGATCTATTCAAGAAAGTAGGTCCCGGAAAAACCCATATTCACATTGGCGAGATTGCGGATGCTTTCCATTGCAGTGATCGTCACGCTCGCACGCTATTGAAACAAATGGGCGAGTATCAATGGCTGACATGGACTCCCATGAAAGGACGCGGTCAGAAAGGTGAATTAGTTTGCTTACAAGAACCGGTCACCGCTTGCTATCAGGCCGTTGACCACGCAATTGGCCAAGAGCGATATGATCTCGCCCACCAGCTTGTTGGTTTCCATGACCGAAGTGTCGCCTCCAACTTAAAACGATACTTGGCTCATACCGCCAACAACAGCGAAAACACCATCTATGCCCCCTTTCATCGTAAACTGGATTGGCTTCATCCCCACTTTGCGATGGGACGTACTGAACGCCACTTAATCCACGAGGTATTTCAGACCTTAGTAAGCCACGATGGAAGCGCCATTCACCCCAATCTCGCACACCATTGGTCTAGTTCGCACTCCCACACTTGCTGGCGCTTTCATTTAAGCAGCAGTGCGATGTTTCATGACAAGACGAATGTGACCGCTGAAGACGTCGTAACTAGCTTAAATGCACTAGTGAACTCCCATTATTGGCGTGGTTTGTATGACCACATTGATGCCATCTCTGCAGTGACACCTTACTGCGTTGAAATCAATCTCAGTGAACCCGATCCATTACTTCCTTCGTTATTGAGTCGGGCCGAAACGTCCATTCTTCCTAGTCGTTTTGTTCACAGTGAAAAGTTGGCGTTCCAACCCATTGGTTCTGGCCCATTTTCTGTCGATATCAATTCAGATAAGGTTTTGAGACTCAACCGAAATGAACATTACTGTGGACAAACTGCATTAACAAAACACATTGAAATTTGGATCCATGAAGAGTGGAAGCAGGATAAGAAATGCGCAGAAAACTTCTTTTTTCTTGAATCAGGAGAGGAGAATTACCAAGTCAGCACGCAAAACATCGGCCACTTCTATGTACTTATTAATCATAAAGATCTGCAAACTGACTCAATCAAACAAGGCTTTTCTACCCTAATGAGTCGTGATGAAAAATGCAGTTTAGCTTTGCCATTCCCGATCAGTTTTAGTTACGAAGACAATAATGAAAGCCGCCAGTTTTCTGCGAAGCTTCAAGCAGCGTTGCCTTCATCTTCTGACCAAAATAAGTCACATCAAGTTGAGTATGGGCGCGCTATCTCGAATCAAGATATCACCCTAGGTGGGATTCGATTGGAGGGGGATCAGAGCACCAGCTTGTTCGCTTTTTTCAAACTCTACCCTTATTGGCAACAATGTATGACTTGGCGCCAACAAAGCCGCTTAGAAGAAGTACTCAACCTAGCTCGATACGCTTCTTGTTCTGAGGAAAGAAAAGCCTTGATCAATACTTTGCTTCATGAACTAGCAGAGCAAAACATTTTATCGATTTTAGCGACGGAAGATTTAACCTTAACGATCCCTTCCAGAGTGGCAGGAGTTGAAATCAATACCATTGGTTGGTGTAACTTTTCCAAGCTTTGGATACAGCCCAATTAATGTTTAAAAGGTAACTGGCTTTACTTGGTGCTAAGTCTCTCTAGACAACACTCTTTCGCTAATGCCAGTCTCCTTCAACATTCGCTATTCAATAAGCAAAACCGATCAGTTGGATTTTTTCGGGCAACTTACCATATGGTCATCGACCATACCGACTGCTTGCATGAAGGCATAGCAGATCGTCTCGCCCACAAACTTAAAGCCTTTCTTTTTAAGGAACTTACTCATTGCTTTGGACTGTTCCGTAGAGACTGGCACTTGGCTCATGTCTGTCCAATGATTCACTATAGGTTTGCCATCAACAAACTGCCATAGAGCATTTGATAAGCTCCCGTATTCTTCGATTAATTGCTTTGCCGCTTTAGCGTTGCTAAATACCGAGTTAATTTTGCCACGGTGCTTAACCACGTCGAAGTTTTCAACGATGAACTCAGTACGTACTTCATCACGTTGAATGAGCTTATCTAAGTCATAGTTTTCGAATGCTTGGCGATAGCCTTCTCGCTTTTTCAAAATCGTAATCCAACTTAAACCGGCTTGCGCGCCTTCTAACGTGATGAACTCAAACAACACGTTATCGTCATAAACGGGTACACCCCACTCTGCATCATGATATTCACGCTCAAGTGGATGGTTCATCGCCCATGCACACGTATTTTGTTCCATATTCAATCCTTATAAAAACGCCCCTGACGTTAGCCAGAGGCGCTTTAGAACGTTACTTAAACTCAGTCGTTATTTTGGTACTGCTACCCTGTGGAATAGACGATACAACACTGGAACGACAATTAGTGTCAGTACGGTCGCAAAACCCAAACCAAACATGATGGTTACGGCCATCGGTTTAAAGAAGATATCCGGTAGTAGTGGAATCATACCTAGAATCGTCGTGATTGCTGCCATACATACAGGACGAACACGACTGACCGCGGCATCCACAACTGCGTCGTACGCTTCTTTACCCGACTTCATTTCAATCTCAATCTGATCAAGCAGTACGATACCATTTTTCAGCACCATACCTGATAAGCTCAAGAAACCTAGCAATGCCATAAAGCCAAACGGTGTATTCAAGGCGAGTAGACCGGTTGTTACACCGATCAATGCCAGAGGCACCGTTAGCCAAACAATCAGTGGCTCTTTGATTGAGTTAAACAAGAAGATAGTAATCAAGAACATGAACAGGTAACCCATCGGCATCGTCGTAAACAATGACGCCTTGGCATCGCCTGATGATTCATATTCTCCCCCCCACTCTAGCGAGTAACCCGGTGGCATTTCGATGGCTTCAATCGCTGGCTGCAGACGTTTTTGCAGTGTTGCAGCCGTCTCTTCACCTAAGATATCCGGATCTGCCATCACCGTTAGCATGCGCTTACGGTTCTTACGAACGATAATTGGGTCTTCCCAACGCATGTCGTAGCCCATGGTCACTTGTTGTAGAGGAATAAATTCACTCTGCGCAGGGCTCCAAATCTTCATGCCTTCGATGTTACGAATGTCGATACGCTCATCTTCAGGTAGTCGCGCAACGATTGGCATTAGTGTAGTGCCATCGCGGTATAGACCGATCGTCATGCCCGAGAACGACATAGATAGGAAATCATCAACGTCAGACTTGGTGATGCCGTAACGACGAGCTTGGCTCTCGTTAAATTGAGGCTCTAGCACTTGTGTACGTTCACGCCAGTCATGACGGATGTTAGTCGCACCAGGATCGGCGTACATTACGTCCATCACTTGCGCTGCAATAGTGCGAAGCACAGCAGGATCAGAACCAATGATACGCGCTTCGATCTTCGCTCCGCCGCCAGGACCCAATTCAATTTGCTTTAACTTGTAGTTAATTTCTGGGTAGTTGGTTTTGATATGCTCTCTAAAGCGATCCATTAATGGCGCTAAAGCTTCATAGTTCTCAACACGCGTGGTGATCTCACCGTAAGCTGCGTAGCTTTTCTCTGGCGCATAAGTCAGCATGAAACGCTGCAAGCCTTTACCAGCCGTAGTGGT
Organism: Vibrio sp. LB10LO1; assembly: GCF_010092875.1. Taxonomy (NCBI): domain Bacteria; kingdom Pseudomonadati; phylum Pseudomonadota; class Gammaproteobacteria; order Vibrionales; family Vibrionaceae; genus Vibrio; species Vibrio sp. LB10LO1. Next base: position 27,141 of record NZ_JAADJW010000022.1, on the reverse strand, counting down.
AATGTGATCAACGTGATCTTGCTCAGCGAGCCAACCTTCCAGCTCTTTCAGCGTGTCATTCGTCGCTCGAATATCTGTCCCTTCAGGCAGCCACACATCCAATTGGAAAATAGGCGTGGTTGAAGATGGGAAGAAGGCTTGTTTAACGTAGGTAAACCCGTAGACACTTGCCGCCAGTCCCGCAACCAACACAACAACAGTGAACCATGCGCGGCGCATACAGAAGCTCAAGAACTTCTTGTACATGACAAACACAATGCCATTGTATGGGTCATTGTCTTCGCCCTCGCCACTCTTAATTTTCTGGCCTTTGAAGAAGATGTCCGCAAAGAATGGCGTTAGCGAGATTGCAGTGAACCAACTCAGCATTAGCGAGATAAGCAGTACCGTAAACAAGGTACCACAGTACTCACCCGTCGAGTCTTCAGACAAACCGATCGGCGCAAATGCGGTGACCGCGATAACCGTCGCACCCAATAGTGGCCACTTGGTTTGCGTGACGATGTCTGTTGCAGCTTGCAGTCTCGTTCGCCCTTTTTGGGTACCTATCAATATCCCTTCCACGACCACGATGGCGTTATCCACCAGCATACCTAGGGCAATAACCAAGGCACCAAGTGAAATACGTTGCAAGTCGATGGCTAAGTACTTCATGAAAATGAAGGTACCTAATACGGTCAACAACAAGATCAAACCAATCAGCAAACCAGAGCGCAAACCCATAAAGAAGAGGAGAACAACGATTACGATACCAACCGCTTGTGCCAAGCTGATAACGAAACCACTGACCGACTTGTCCACTTCTTTCGGTTGGTTGTAGATCTCTGAAATCTCAACGCCAACGGGTTGTTGGTATTTCAGCTCTGCAACACGACGGTCAAATGCTTTGCCCACTTCAACGACGTTCACACCCTGAGCAAAGGAAACACCCAAGTTCAGCGCCAATTGGCCGTTATAGTTGATGATGTTGGTTGGGACATCGACGTAGCCACGTTTAATTTCGGCAACGTCTTTCAAGAAGATAAGCCCTTGTGCACCCGACTCGGTCAACAATAGATCGCCAAGCTCATCAACACTTTGGAACTCACCAGTTGGTTGAATGCGGATGTACTCGTCACCAATTCTTATCGCACCGGCGTCAGAAACGACGTTTTGGGTCGACAGTAAGTTAAAGACGGTATTTGGAGAAAGACCAAGACTGCTTAGCTTCTTCATCGAAATTTCAATGAAGACTTGCTCTTGTTGTTGGCCTGAAACCGAAACCTTGCTCACCCCATCAACCAGTTCAAGCTCACGCCTCAAATAGTCAACATAGTCGAGCAGTTCTTTATAGCTATAGCCATCACCAGTGACCGCAAGCAAGATCCCATATACATCACCAAAGTCATCAATGACCGACGGTTCGTTCACACCCGGCGGTAATGAGCCTTTTAGATCGTTGACCTTACGGCGTAACTCATCCCATATTTGCGGCAAGTCATCTGGACCATAGTTGTTTTTCATGGTCACTGTGATTTGTGATAAACCACGACTAGAAATCGAGTTAACTTCATCCACATAAGTGAGCTGCTGGATGGCTTTCTCCAGTGGATAAGTCACCTCTTCCTCAACCTGTTGTGGGGTTGCTCCAGGGTAAGAAGTCACTACCATTGCATCTTTGATCGTAAAGGCCGGATCTTCTAGGCGGCCTAAACCAAAGAACGCGGAGACACCACCAATCAAGAAGATCAGCGATACCATCCAACTGATTACACGGTTACGAATGAAATACGCCGCGATGCCCGTTACGTTTTCATCATCATCTTTTTGAGGCACAACATTGTTTTGTTCACTCATTGAGTTGCCTCCTGCTTAACCACTTCCACTTTCATGCCATCTCTTAATCGGGAAACACCAGCGACAACCACTTTGTCGTCAAGCTCTAGGCCATCGAGAATCTGTACCGAGGTCTGTGACGCTTTGCCAGCGCGGACTTGCTTACGAGTCACCGTATTGTCGTCATTCAAGACCCAAACAAACTTGTTCTCGCGACTCAGATCATCACCATCAGCATTGAAGATCGCCTCAATTGGCACGTTGATGCCGATATTGAGATCGAGACCTGTTTTCTCATCTTTTGATGTTACATCCACTGCCATACCGTCAAGAATGTATTCATCTTTAGGCATTGGCAGCGACAGCGTCACAGTAAACGTGCCAGTGTCTGGATCAGGCTGTGTTGTAAACTCTTTGATATGCGCTTCATATTCGTTACCACTCGGTACACGAACCACGGCATTGATGCCCGATAAAAGCTCTTCTGTCGGAGGCTGGTTCACATACAAACGATCTGGGAGCTGAATCAGAACCTCAACGCGGTCCACACTGTGAATGTTCACAATGTATTGACCAACTTGAATGTTCTCAAACTGGTCGACGTTTACGCGAGAGATGATGCCGTCAACTGGTGCTTTCAGCTCCGTAAATGACAAACGCAGTTTTGCAAGTTCCAGTTCCGCGAGTGCAATTTGGCGTTGTGCTGCAATTTCATCAAATTGAGATTTCGCCAGTAAGCCTTTTTTCACTAGAGGCGCTGAACGGCGATATTGACTGTCTACAACAGAAAAACGTGCCGATGCGTTATCGACATCCAGTTGGTAGTCGGTTGGGTCTAGCGTGGCAATCACGTCACCTTTAATAACCTTGTCGCCTTCTTTGACTAATACGCGACTTACCTCTCCCGCTACACGGAAACTCAGATGTGAACGATCAGCAGCGTTCGCTACAGCGGGGAAATACAAGTTGTCATCAACCTTTTTTCCTTCCAAGGAAGCAACGCGAACACGAGGGGTTTCTAATTCTCTTTCCGGCCCTTTATCACCACAGCCAGCAAGTAATATCGCCGAACATAGAGTGGTTAAAGCTAAGACTCCTTTCATATTACAATCCTCGCTCCTTCACCCACTCACGAACCTTAATACCCGGCTCAATGACATTCACCCCAGATACGATGATTTGGTCACCATCATCCAAGCCCGCCTCAATTTGTTGTTTCTCATTTAGAGTGACAGACGCTTTTTCGACAATGCCTTGGTCAGTGACTCGCCAAACGCACGTCTTACCATCTTCAGTGAAGATCGCTGAACTCGGGATTCTTGTTGCGCCCGCATTTTCAGACACTAAATGTACGTTCCCAGACATACCAGGCAAGATACCTACCCCTTCAGGGCGTGCCATTACCATGGTGACTTTATAACTGCCGGTTTTTGGGTCCGCTTCAGTATCAATTTCTTGGAAAGTCAGATCAAACGACTGCTCAGGAAACGCATCAAACGTCATCGTCGCGTACGCATTGGCTCCTTGAGTAAATTTACTCAGCAAGTGGTCTGGTAGCTGGAACAGCACTTTCATCACTTGATTGGTTTGAATGTTCATGACGCCTTCTTTGGCCGCCACGTATTCATGATTTTCAGCAGGAAGATAAGAAATTGTGCCGTCATAAGGGGCAACAAGTTTAGTGTATCTCAGGTTCGCTTTAGCCTGATTCCACTGTGCTTTTGCCGAGTTGTGATTGGCTTTTGCTGCGTCGAAATCTTGCTCGGACACCACTTGCTCTTTACGAAGCTTTTTCGAACGTTCGTATTGAACATCGGCTAAGGTGTAATTCGCGCGAGCTTGTTTTTCTAGGAGTGAGTACTCGTCAGGGTTGAGTACGGCAAGTACATCGCCTTTGTTAACCATTTGTCCAGCATTCACTTCTATTGATTGAAGTAAACCTGGCACTCGGAATGCGAGTACTGCTCGGTCGCCGGCTTCTGTGGTGGCAGGAAAATGTCTTTCAAACTGAGCATTGCCTACAGAGACCGTGAAGAGTTTGGCGGGCCGAGATTCGGGTTCAGGGACTGGTGGTAGCTCTTTTCCACATCCTGAGAGAACCGTCATGACAGCGATTGGAATGAGCGCTTTTCTCATGTTAATTCATCCATTTAAGATCCATTCCTTTTAAAGTAGATGAATTTGGGGCGTTCTTCTAGAGCATCAGAGCAAAAAAATTCTTTAAAAATAGCAATTTGAGACAAAAATAAAGCAGGCCGTAGCCTGCTTTATCAATAAATCAGTAACTAATCACTAGAGATTATTAAACTCTCTGTTTACGCGATAAGTATCAGAAGTGACATACGCTTCCATATTACGGATTTTGCCATCAAGACGATTAAAATCGCTCTCTAATACACTTAACAGCTGATCTGGGCTTTGTCCTTTCTGCCAAGGCTTACTTTTGAGCGTGTGCTCTTGACGAGACTTAATGTTTTCAGTGTAGGTCACCGGCTGCTTTTCTAGCATGAAGGTCATCGCAATATAAGCCAACAAGACTAGGAAAGTACCGCCCAACAAAGCAGCAGAAATCACAACGATACGAATCAACCAAACTTCCGCGCCAAAGTAGTTTGCGACTCCGGCACACACGCCGGAGATCTTGCCATTTACTGGGTCACGATACAGTTCTCGTTTAATCATACTTACGTCTCCACGTTGGGGATTCTGAGTCTAGGATACGCTCCAATGTTTCAACTCGAGACTGCATCGCTTCCGCTTTTTCAGACAGTACCTGAAGGCGCTCAAGATCTTGGCTCGACAGTGCACTATCTGCTTTGCGTTTGCTGCGATAGTGTAAGAAAAGCCATAGTGGAGCGACAAAGATTAAAAAGACAATCAATGGTCCAGTAATAAAAAATGTCGACATAAATGGCTCCTTTCTTATTTATCGTTCGATGACATCTGTTCTTTCAGTTTTGCCAACTCTTTTTCAATTTCGTCTTGTGCTTGTAGCTCGGCAAACTCTTGGTCTAGTGACTTTGCGTTGCCTGTTTTCGCGTATAGGTCTGCTTCCGCTTCCATCTCGTCAATCTTACGAGAGTATTGCTCAAACTTTGCCATCGCTTCGTTTGTGCGACCTGCATGTAGCTGCTTTTGTACATCACGACGGTTAGATGCCGTTTGGTTACGAATTGCTAGCGCTTGTTGCTTCGCACGAGTTTCCGTGATTTTTGCTTCTAACTTACCGATTTCGCCTGTTAGCTTCTCGATCGTTTCTTCTACAAGTGTTTGTTCAGTGTGAAGACCTTTAATCACTTGCTCTAGCTTTTGCTTTTCAATCAGAGCAGCACGCGCCAAATCTTCACGCTCTTTCACGAGTGCTAGGCTTGCTTTTTGGCCCCACTCAGTGATTTGCTCTTCTAGTGCTTCGACTTTGCGAGCCAACTCTTTTTTGTCTGCAATCGCTTTCGCCGAGTTAGTACGCACTTCTACAAGTGTGTCTTCCATTTCTTGGATGATAAGACGGATCATTTTTTCAGGATCTTCCGCCTTGTCTAGCAATGCACTGATGTTTGAGTTAACGATATCTGCAAAACGAGAAAAAATACCCATAACGGAACTCCTCTTTTTTCCTATTAAAACTCGACAAGGTGGTGATTCACCTTGTGTCTCCCTTTACATATAACAAGTAGCGTGCCAACTTTTATTATCTATATTAAACAATAGCTTACGCATTTTGTTGTTGTTGCATACCGTTATGCTATGATGGTTTTTACCAACTGTTGGTAAATTTCACCAACTTCAATACTGTAAATCTTGGCCAGACAGAAAATAAGAAGGATTTTATGAAGCAGAACCTCATTGGTGAATCGCCCGCCTTTCTCGCCGTATTAGATAAAGTATCACAACTTGCGCCGATTGAGCGGCCCGTTCTTATTATTGGGGAACGAGGCACAGGTAAAGAGCTCATCGCGCAACGTTTACACTATTTATCAAAGCGTTGGGATAAGCCACTGCTTTCTCTAAACTGTGCGACATTAAGCGAGGGTTTGATTGACTCAGAGCTGTTTGGTCACGAATCGGGTTCATTTACAGGGTCGAAAGGTAAGCATAAAGGCCGCTTTGAACGCGCCGAAGGTGGCACCTTGTTCCTTGATGAATTGGCGACCGCGCCACTCCTCGTTCAAGAAAAACTCCTACGTGTGATTGAATATGGCGAATACGAGCGCGTTGGTGGACACACTGCATTAACTGCAGACGTTCGCTTGGTTTGTGCAACCAATGCTGATTTACCAAAACTGGCAGAACAAGGGGATTTCCGTGCGGATTTGCTCGACCGTTTGGCCTTTGATGTCATTATGCTTCCGCCACTGAGGGAGCGAAAAGAAGACATCCTTTCCCTTGCCGAGCATTACGCGATCAAGATGTGTCGTGAATTGCAGTTGGAATACTTTGTTGGCTTTACGGAAGAGGCACAACAGTCACTGCTCGATTACGAATGGCCGGGCAACGTTCGTGAATTAAAGAATGTGATTGAACGAGCAATCTATCGTCACGGTCTCAATTCAGATCCTATCGAACACCTTATCTTCAACCCATTTCAAACGGGTTGGGATAACTCACTCGGCCACACTGCCGCTCAGGAAGAAACCGAGACAACAGAGGCCACTCCGCACTCCGCAATCCACTTCCCTCTGGATTACAAGCAGTGGCAAGAAGATCAAGATATTGAATTGCTCAACCGAGCACTAGAAGAAGCGAAGTTTAACCAACGCCAAGCCGCAGAATTATTGGGGTTAAGCTACCACCAGCTTAGAGGTATGGTCAGAAAATATGGCTTAGTCGGTCAAGGATAATTGCCACATGCCCTCTCACTCGAGTAATGGCTCACTATACTGAAGGAAAACAAGCGGTTTTAGTAAACGCGAGTGTTTTACACAAATTAGTGAGCAATTTGAGAGGCAAATAAGGTCAACAACCAGACAATGATACGGTAATTTGATCTAACACCCCGCGACTCAACGATTTTATGTTTGGAGCGAGTTGGCAAAGGTGATAAATTAGCGAGATCATTTTCGCTTGTCATCCTTGAAGCAAAAAGCTGAGGGAGCAAGCAAAGTCCAATGACCATTTCATATTATGAAAGCTTTTATAAGACTATCGCTGAGCCTGATTGGTATTAGCTTACTCACCGCATGTGGTGATGAAATCGATCACAATGATATTCGAGAGAATGGCTTTGTGTTTTGTGGGCAAGGTAAGCCAACCACGTTTAACCCTCAGCTCATTGACAGCGGTATCACTGCCGAAGCACTTAGCCCTCAGCTATACGATACGCTGCTCACACTTGATCCCAAAACCCATCAACCCGTTGCAAATCTTGCAGAAAATTGGTCCGTTAATGAAGAAGGTACCGAATACACGTTTAATCTTAAACAGGGTGTTCAGTTTCAAAAGACAGCATGGTTTACACCTACCCGACCTTTTAATGCACAAGATGTGGTATTCAGCTTCAAGCGAATCATTGATGTAGACCATCCGTTTCACGACGTCGGTGGTGGTTTTTATCCATGGTTTGCAGGTTTAGATTTCCAAAACTTGGTGAAAGATGTTGTTGCTGTGGATAACGACACAGTGAAGTTTGTGCTCTCTCAACCTAATTTTGCCTTTTTAGCCAATATTGCGACCAGTCATGCCGTGCTACTTTCTGCCGAATATGGCCAGCAACTCGCAGCAAAAGATGAGAAAGAACAGATCGATATGTTACCTATCGGTACTGGTCCTTACCAACTTAAAGAGTACCAAGTGAACGACTTGATTCGTCTTGAGCGCCATCCTAAATATTGGAAGTCGCCAGCCAAAATGGAGCAGGTGGTGTTCGACATTTCTCACCGCGGTACTGGCACACTCGCTAAGCTGCTCAGAAACGAGTGTGATGTGCTTGCATCACCAATTTCGAGTCAGATTCCAATCATTCAAGAAACGGAAGAGCTAGAGTTAACCGCAACGCCTGCTAATAACGTCTCATTTATCGCGATTAACACTGAACACCCAGCTCTGCGCGATGCTCGTGTTCGCCAAGCATTGAACCTAGCGATCAACCGCCAGAACATTCTTGATTCAGTGTATTACGGCACTGGCACTCAAGCTTATACCCTGCTTCCACCTAACTCTTGGGCTTACCAAAAAGACAGCGTGAAAATACGTTATGACCGTAATTATGCTCTAGCCCTTCTTCGAGAGGCGGGTTACGAGAAAGGTCTCCAATTGACTATGTGGGTGCCATTGGAACCACGTGCCTTTAACCCAAGTCCGCGTAAGACCGCAGAGCTGATTCAAGCAAACTTCGCAGACATTGGCGTCGAATTACGACTGCTGACTGATGACCGCTTTGAACGTACACAACTGGAAAACATCAATGATGTAGACTTGCTGCTCACTGGTTGGATTGGGGATACGGGCGATCCGGATAACTTCTTCCGCCCTCTGCTGTCTTGTGAATCAGAACGCGTTGGTTTGAACGTTTCGATGTGGTGTAACGATGATTTTGACTTCTTGTTGGATCTTGCACTAGAAACTCAACAGCAACGTTACCGCTTGAACCTATATCGCCAAGCACAGAATATTCTCAATGAAGAATTCCCAGTTATTCCATTGGCTCACGGCGTTCAATTCCGTGTCCACGACAAATCGCTGAAAGGTTTTAAATCGAGCCCTTTCAATGCACAACCTTTTGATAGAGTTGAGAGAATCCATTAATGTTTTGGTACGCCGTAAGACGTCTTAATCTATTTGTCATCACTTTGATGATTCTCACTTTAGTGGGCTTTTCGCTATTGCGTTTGGATCCGAGTTCTCATTGGGCAAACGTTGAATTTTGGGCAGGTTGGCAAAGCTACCTTGTTGAGCTGTCACAGCTCAATTTTGGTATCAGCAAAAACGGCAATCCAATTTACGATGAGTTAGCCATTGTCTTCCCTGCAACACTCGAGTTGTGTTTCTTTGCCTTTGTCGTTTCATTGCTTATCGGTATCCCGCTGGGCACGGTTGCAGGCATGAAACAGGGTAAATGGTTAGATACCAGCATCTCATTTATCTCTATGTCTGGTTACTCGGCGCCTATCTTCTGGGTTGCGCTGATGTTGATCATGATGTTCTCGTTGCAGTATCACGTGTTCCCCGTTGCTGGCCGCTATGACTTACTGTACGAGATCGACCACGTAACAGGTTTCGCCATCATTGATGCCTTCATGGCAAAAGGTGAATACCGAGCACACGCGCTGCAAAGCGTTATCGAACACATGATCTTGCCATGTTTGGTATTAGCGCTTGCTCCTACTACCCAAGTTATCGGCTTAATGCGCGCATCAGTGGCAGAAGTGATGAGCCAAAACTACATCCGTGCTGCACGAATCAAAGGTTTATCCAACCGCGAGATCGTGACACAGCACGTGCTACGTAACGCCATTCCGCCTATTGTGCCAAAAGTTGGTGTTCAGCTTTCTAGCATGATCACGCTAGCGATCATTACTGAATCTATCTTCAACTGGCCGGGTATTGGTCGTTGGTTGTTGGATGCACTTTCAAATCAAGATTACGCTTCCATTCAAGCAGGCGTAATGGTGCTAGCAACCCTTGTTTTAACTGCCAACATCCTTTCGGATTTGATTGGTGCCATGATTAATCCTCTGGTGAGAAAGGAATGGTATGCTAACAAATAACGTTTATCAGGAAGAACGCATTCCAACTCAGTTCGAACGATTCTGGCGTAGCTACCGTGCCAACAGCTTGGCAATGTTTGGCTTGTGGTGTCTGATTTTCATCATCCTGATCACCATCTTTGCGCCATTACTTGCGCCTTATGATCCACAAGCTCAATCGGGCGAACTACTTGTGCCTCCATCATGGGCACCAGCAGGCGCCGTGGACTACTTTCTTGGCACAGACGATTTGGGTCGTGACATCCTTTCACGTCTGATTATGGGTTCTCAGCTGACATTCGGTGCAGCCGTCGCCATAACGGTCATTGCTGGTTTGATTGGCTGTTTTATTGGTGTTCTGGCAGGCATGACTAAAGGTCTGTTATCGAGTACTTTGAACCACTTGCTCGATACCGTAATGTCGATCCCATCTCTACTACTGGCGATCATCTTCGTGGCTTTCCTTGGCTTTGGTGAGTTCAACATCCTTCTGGCTATCTGCTTGGCTTTGATTCCGCGCTTTATTCGCTCGGTGTACATCGCGGTCCATACGGAAGTAGAAAAAGACTACATCATGGCGGCTCGCCTAGATGGTGCCAATGACTTCTACTTACTGTGGAACTCGATTCTGCCAAACGTACTCACTGTTATCGCGGCAGAAATCACACTGGCACTGTCTGTAGCAATTTTAGATATCACAGCACTAGGCTTCCTTGGTTTGGGTGCTCAAGCACCAAGTACTGAATGGGGCGCAATCCTTGGCGACTCTGTTGAGCTGATTTACATCGCACCATGGACCGTGACGCTACCGGGTCTCACCATTATGTTTACCGTGGTTGTTCTAAACTTAGTGGGTGAAGGTGTACGCCAAGCGCTCAATGCGGGGATCGAATAATGCCGTTACTAGATATTCGACATTTAACCATTGAAATTGAAACGCCATCAGGTTTGGTGAAAGCCGTCGACCGCATGAGCATTACCCTAAATGAAGGGGAAATCCGTGGTCTAGTGGGCGAATCAGGTTCAGGTAAGAGTCTGGTTGCCAAAGCAATTGTTGGCGTTTGTAAGGACAACTGGAAAGTCACCGCGGACCGAATGCGCCTTGGTAACATTGACTTGCTTCAATTGACACCGAAAGAGCGCCGACGAGTGATAGCTCGCGATATCGCGATGATCTTCCAAGAGCCTTCGACCTGTTTAGATCCTTCTGAAGAAGTAGGACGTCAATTGATCGAATCGATCCCTTCTCGCTCTTTCGAAGGAAAATGGTGGGAACGATTTAAATGGCGTAAAAAGCAGGCGATTGCCCTACTCCACAAAGTGGGCATCAAAGATCACAAACGCTTGATGGGCAGCTACCCTTACGAGCTAACCGACGGTGAATGTCAGAAAGTCATGATCGCGATGGCCATTGCAACCAAGCCAAAGATCTTGATTGCCGATGAACCTACCAACGACCTTGACCCAATCACGCAGTCACAAATCCTACGTTTGTTGAGTCGAATGAATCAGCTCAACAACACCACGATTGTGTTGATTGGCCATGACTTAACCACAATTACTCAATGGGCGAATCGTATTACGGTAATGTACTGCGGCCAATCGGTTGAATCCGCTGACACCGAGAAGCTGGTTGAGGCTCCGAAGCATCCATATACTGCGGCACTGCTCAAAGCAATGCCCGACTTTAATGATTGGATTCCTCATAAGCAGAAATTGCAATCACTACCGGGGTCAATCCCCCCTTTGCAGCACTTGCCAATCGGCTGTCGCTTGGGGCCTCGTTGCCCTTATGCACAAAGACAATGTGTCGAGATACCCCATACGAGACGTATCAAGACTCATAAATTTAGCTGTCACTTCCCATTGAACACGGAGAAACATTCATGAGTGCGTTGCTTGAAGTCGATAACCTATCGAAACAGTTTGTCACGCGCTCAGGTCTGTTTAAACGCACAGTCAAAGAAGCGGTTAAACCAGTTAGTTTTACCCTGGAGCCGGGTCAAACTATTGGCTTTATTGGCCAAAACGGCTCAGGTAAATCAACCCTAGCACGAATGTTAGCGGGTGTGGTTGAGCCAAGTTCCGGTGAGATTCGTGTAAACGGTGAGCGCCTTGAACACGAAGATTACTCGACGCGTTGTAAGCTAATTCGCATGATTTTCCAAGATCCAAACACCTCTTTGAACCCGCGTATTCAGATTGGCCGCATTTTGGAAGGCCCGTTAAAACGAAACACTAACATGCCGCCGGATGCACGTATGAAGCGTGTAAAAGATACTCTGTTGCGCGTAGGTTTGCTGCCAGAGCATGCTTATTTCTATCCGCAAATGCTTGCAGCAGGTCAGAAGCAGCGTGTTTGTCTTGCTCGTGCTCTTATCCTGCAGCCTTCCATCATCGTTGCTGATGAGGCACTAAACGGTCTAGACATGGCGATGCGCTCTCAGATCATCAACTTATTCTTAGAGTTACAAGAAGAGATGGGCTTGTCGTTTGTTTACGTTTCTCAGCATATTGGCATCGTGAAACACATTACCGACAAAGTAATGGTGATGCATGAAGGCGAAGTGGTGGAGTTTGGTGAAACAAACCAAGTGCTGACCAATCCAGAGCATGCGATTACTCAGCGATTGGTAGAGAGCCACTTCTACAAGGCGCCAAACCACTAAAGATTGAGCGAGTACGTATTCGCTTCCTCTAAAAACCTTCCTCTAAAAATAACAAAGCCTGCATCAACGCAGGCTTTTTAGTCTCTGAATGTCAGAACGCAATTGGTAATGCTTAACGACGGCTCGCTTGCTTGCGTAGTTCGAAATCAAACTCATCTGGAAACAGCACCACGCCTTCTTCATTCTGGTTCGGGAAAACCACAACAGACAGCTCATCATCTTCTAGACCCGACGTCCAACGACTGTGCCATTTGTTCAAAGAGATAGCCTCTGGCTCACACTCTTCCCAGTCGCCTGTCGCCCACTGCTGTGCAAACTCTTCGTTTGGCCACACTGGTACACAATCGTCGTCTTCTGTGTTTAACATCACGCAGCCGTGTTCATCCTTCAGAATCCACACTTTACGGTTTGCTACGATTTCCTTCACACAGTATTTCAATCGCTGCTCTTCGTTGTAGCGATTGATGGTGTCCATTTGCTCTTGGGTTAATGCTTCAGACATGTTCGTCTCCTATTCCCATAGAAAAATGCCCACCTATTGGCGGGCATTTACAGTATACGTTGGTAATAATGAAATTACACAAGCTCAGTTTGAAGCCAAGGCCAGCCTTGCTTCTTACGGCTTAGTGTGTTTTCCATCATTAGCATGCCGTCTTTCTCGTGCTTAACAAGTTTCTCAGCCCACTCACCTTTGTAAAGAAGACGAGTTTGAGCAGTAGTGATGTCTGTTAGCATAACAGCAGCGAATGCTAGGTTGTCGTTTGCACAACGCGCTTCTAGATCGGCTTCTAGTGCTTCGATCATGCCGTCAACTTGCTCTAGAGTCGCAAGTTCAACCTGACCTACTACTACGTCACGACCGTTGAATGGGTAACCTTTAAGGTCTTTTTCAACAAGTTCAGCAGCAGATAGACCTTCGATGTTTGTTTTAGCAATTAGAAGATCTTTAGTGAATGCGTCTACGTCTTGTACGTCTGCGATAGCCGCTAGCTCAGTAACAGCATCTTTGTCTTTTTGAGTACAAGTTGGAGAAGCAAAACCTACTGTGTCAGATAGGATCGCTGACATCATTAGCTTAGCGATTTGAGGCTTGATCTCGTGACCTTCAATCTTGAACATGTTGAATAGTACTGTGTTAGTACAGCCAACAGGCCAGATCCATGCTTCCATTGGGTTCACTGTCATCACGTCACCTAGACGGTGGTGGTCAACGATACCTGCGATTTCAGCTTCTGCGATGTCGTCTGGAGCTTGCGCTAGATCTGAGTAGTCTACTAGCCAAACTGTTTCGCCAGCTACTGAAGTACGTAGCTCAGGAACTTCTGCGCCAGCTACTTCTAGGATGTGCTGAGTTTCACGGTTAATTTCGCCCTGGCGAATTGGCATTGCTTCTACGCCACGCGCATTTAGAAGTTCAGTTGCAACTAGTGCACTACAAATACTGTCACTGTCTGGGTTCTTATGACCTACAACTAGAATCATGTCTCTTCCTATTCAAGTCAATTTGATGGCTTCCTAATAGGGTGAATTGCATAACGAATTACACCGAGGAAGCGGGTTTGCTCACAAAGGCGCTTACTTTACCTGATTTGGGGCAGATTGACACGAAGAAAAGTTGTTACGGCCTATTGCGAATAATTCTCACTTTCATATAATGAGAATTATTACCATTTGCATTTAAGCTTACTATGAACGCAACCAAGATTTTTAATTCAGCACACCCGTTGCTGCAACCTGCTCAATTTCGCCTTGCTTATAAGCGACTTTTGCTACCCGTTGCGTTGCTCGCGCTATTAGCAAGTGAAGCGACAAGAAATGTCACCGTCGCTACGCTATCGGATTCGTTCTGGGCCGTTTCTTGTTATGTTGCTGCAACGCTCGCGATATACCACTACCTGTCGAACTTCATGTCGAAGACTAATCGATTGACCGCGCTTTACCACCGCTCTCGTAGCCATCAAGTATTCTTTGCTGCACTGCTTGGTGCGCTTCCTGGTTGTGGTGGTGCAATTGTTGTAACAACACAATTTATCAGCGGGCGTGTTGGCTTTGGCGCTATCGTTGCCGTGCTAACCTCAACCATGGGCGATGCGGCTTTCTTGTTGCTTGCAGCCAAGCCTGCAACGGGTTTTAGTATCATCGCTTTGGGCATCGTGGTTGGTACGTTGTCTGGCTGGGTGGTGAACGCTTTCCATGCCGATGATTTTCTGCGCCCGAAACAGAAAGAACAATCACCTCAAGCACAGTGCTGTAACAGCCACGGCGACACACATACCCCAATGGAGCAGCGCGCGATTAACTTGCAAGGTGCGTTTTGGAAATGGTTGCTTGTGCCTGTCACTATCGTTGCAGTACTTGGCTCTTTTCAAGTCGATATTAACCAAATGCTTGGTTTGAAAGACAAGACCATGGAGTGGTTAGGGGCGACGTTTGCGGTGATCAGTATGTTCCTGTGGGCAATGACCAAGGAACTTGGCGACTACCAATCGACCGTATCGGAAGATGACAAAATTATCGACTCCCACCCAATTCAAAAAGCGGCGCAAGATACTAACTTTGTTAGTGCATGGGTAATTTTGGCTTTCCTCGCTTTCGAGCTCACCACATACTTCTCTGGTCTGGATTTAGGCTCTACGTTCTCTGGTTGGGGGATTTGGATGCCACTGATTGGCCTTGCAATTGGCCTGCTTCCGGGCTGTGGGCCACAAATTCTGGTTACCAGTCTGTATATCTCAGGCGCGGTACCATTATCGGCACAGTTATCAAATGCGATTTCAAATGATGGTGATGCCCTATTCCCTGCCATTGCTATGGCACCGAAAGCGGCGTTAGTTGCGACCATCTACTCGGCCATCCCTGCGTTGATTGTCGGATACGGGTACTTCTTCCTATTTGAATACTAATCGCCTGGCACACATTTAAATGGACATAAAAAGAGCCTCAATCGAGGCTCTTTTTCTTTTTCAATCTAATCAGGCTATGCGGTCACTATAGCTTTAGCATTCAGACCTTTATCCAAACTGACCAGCAATAGCTGACAAGGCTCTTGGTTAAGCTTCTCCCCGGTCCAGTAATCATACCAATCTGTTGGCTGGTCTGCGGTAAGCGTAAACTCTGTCGCTTCATCGTTCGCATAGTTGAACAAACAGTGCAGATCGTTTTTAGATGTTAGTGGTAGGAACGCATGGTTTAAACCTAGCGCGGTAAACTTAGCCGATTCTTGATTACGGCGTTGACGCAGCATCAGTTTCGCTAGCGTCTTACTCGCAAATGGGGTGATTTCTGGTAGAGGATCACCGGAAAGCAGTAGACCGCCACACGCAAGTAACACGTTACGATGGAACTGATAATCTTCACGCGAAGCGGCTTGGTTTGGTAATGAAGTGAACGTCGCGCAATCTGGGTCAATTTGCCATAACTTGCGATGCTGCCAACTGCGGAAGAAGGTCTCTTTCGCGATTTGTTCAAAGCGATGGCTATGGCGCTCTACATCATCAGAAACACGCATGGCATCAACGAGCCCCAAAGAAGGCCACATTGGTGCGTTACAACCTAGCAGCCACGCATCTCCCGCCCCTTTAGCGATCGCTTCCATACCCATGCGGTAGGCTTCT
Organism: Vibrio sp. LB10LO1; assembly: GCF_010092875.1. Classification (NCBI taxonomy): domain Bacteria; kingdom Pseudomonadati; phylum Pseudomonadota; class Gammaproteobacteria; order Vibrionales; family Vibrionaceae; genus Vibrio; species Vibrio sp. LB10LO1. The sequence goes on along the minus strand of NZ_JAADJW010000022.1, from coordinate 11,361 downwards.
ACACCGGTTACGCCCGATTGACTGCGCTTACCTTTTAAAGTGCCCCAGTAGTTTGCGTCTAATTTGAATAACTCAACGCCCCACTCTTGACGCATGACGGACACAACGTGGGTTAGATGATCTTGCACTTCAGGATTTGAAGTATCGAGAATGTACCACGGTGTACAACGCCAACCGCCATAAGTGACATCTTCAGCTTTCAGGAGGTCTCCGTCCTCGTGACGCACAAACCAATCGGGATACTTTTTGAAGATTTCTGATTCTGGCTGGGCAATGAATGGTGCCATCCAAATCGCTGGCTTTTTGCCTTTCGCGCGAATGTTGTGAATCAACTCTTTCACACCACCAGAGAACTTATCCGAAGGCGTTAGCCAATCGCCCATAAATGCTTGGTAGCCATCATCTAGCAGCACCCATTCGAGCTCGGCTAGGTTGTCTTGCATACATTCCACGTTTTCTAAAACGTTGTCTTCGGTCACATCCGCGTAGTAGGCATACCAAGAGCACCAACCAATCGGAGCGTCTTGTATTACTCCGTCACGCACAGGATGATGTTTTGCAATCATCTCACTGTATTGTTGGTAAAGCTCAGACAGAGATTGACCGCGTAATATGGCCACAGATTCCAGTGTGTTATGTTCCCAATCCGCTACTTGGGTATGTTCACCATCAATAGAAGCAGAAAGAACCCAATGCTCACCGTGCGCCTGCACCTCAAAATAGCCTGCAAAGCGATGACAAGACGTAAAGCCAAACAAGGTGTAACCTGCGGCATCTTCAACAGCTAAGTAGTTGTAGTAACGCTTAGGTGCACTCTCTGGGTAAATACGGTAGGAATTATTGTTATCTGGGCAGCGACCAATATCGATAGGTTGAGAAATGGTACCGCTCGTCTGCGCCAACATTTGGAAACCGTCGCCAAGCACAGTTGCACCTTGCTCATAGAGAAAAGGCATTTGGAACAAGACTTCACGATCGGTGAAGGTTTTATTGTGTATCCCGGCAAAAGAAAAATGGATTTGGTTGCCTACGACTTCAAATTGAAGATCGTTATCACTCACTGAAATCTCAGTGTGATTGGCCAATTGAATGGTCTGAGCCATAGAGAATCTACTCACTTAATTATTATTGTTTCATTAAGCGCATTATCCTCCCCTTCCCTCACCCAATTCGTTATCAACGTCACGAATCCGTTGCATCTCAATTTATTCAAACTGGTTATTGAGAGAACGCTCACTGAATTTTGGTCAAAAAAATACCAGCCCGAGGGCTGGTATTTCATTCATAGCTTAGTGCTCTGATTAAGCAACTTCGATCGGACCACCGAATGAAGTCACTGGTGGAACTTTACCAGTGAATTTCTCGAAGTCTACGATACATGTGTTCGCAGAAGTCGCTTGTGCTAGCTCAGAAGAACCGATGTCTTGAGTTAGTGTGTTAGGGTCACCGTAAGTACAAATTGCACCTACTTTCTCGTTTAGAGGACCGTACCACGCACCTTCTTCGATACGGATAACACCACGTGGGTAGCTGTCAGTAAGTACAGCACCAGCAAGAAGCTGACCACGGTCGTTAAATACACGTACCAAGTCACCGTCTTTAATGCCTTTCGCTTTTGCATCAACTGGGTTGATGTATACAGGCTCACGACCTTGAACAGCGTAAGTAGCACGGAAATCTTCAGATTCACACATCTGAGAGTGCAGACGCTTGTCCGGGTGGCAAGATTGTAGCCAGTACGGGTGTTTGTCAGAGCCAGGACCACCGTGCGAGCGTTCTGATTTCTCGAACCACATTGGGTGTTCTTGACAGTGTTCGTAACCGTAACGACCGATCTTACGAGAAGTGATCTCGATGAAGCCAGAAGGTGTACCCAGTGGGTTGATTTCTGGATCTTGACGGAAGTCAGCGTGACGAACCCAAGGCTTACCTTGACCGAAATCTAGTACGCTCTTCTCCCAGAACTCATCAAATTCTGGCATTTCGAACTTACCGTCGTTCGCTTTCTTACAATCGTTATACAGGCTGCGGATCCATTCCATCTCGCTCATGCCACGAGTGTACTCGTCGCGACGACCAAAGCGTTGAGTCAGTTCACTCATGATTTGGAAGTCTGGCTTAGATTGGAACAATGGGTCCACTAGACGATGCATAGCAATCAGACCTTTGTTCGAGTAAGAACCGTATACGTCGATGTCGTTACGTTCCCACTGAGTACATGCTGGAAGTACGATATCAGAGAAACGACACGTTGCCGTCCAAGCGAACTCAATCGTTACTACTGTTTGTAGTTTCTGGAACGCTTGCTTCATACGGTTACGATCTTGGTGGTGGTGCCATGGGTTACAACCCGAGATCACCATCATCTTGAAGTCTGGAAGCTTAACTTTACCACCGTTGTAGTTGATCTGTTTGCCTGGTTCTAGCAGACAGTCGATCCAACGTGCAACAGGGATAGTACGGCTGTAACCGTTAAAGTCATTGTTGTCCCACTTCGGCTTCATACCTGTATCTAGGTTACGAGGGAAACCACCAGGGCCCGCGAAACCAGTTGAAGGAACACCGATACTTGAGTAGTGGTGACCGTAAGAGATACCACCGCCAGGCAGACCAATTTGACCAACCATTGCTGCAACTACTGCTGCTGCCCAGTATGGCTGCTCACCGTGCTCTTGACGTTGGATACACCAACCCATAAGGATCTGTGTACGACCGTTCACTAGCATGCGTGCGAATTCACGAATCTTGTCCGCTTTCACGCCACAGATAGGTGCAGCCCACTCAGGTGTCTTAACAACTTTATCTTTCGTTTCACCTTGAACGTACTTGATGAAGTCTTCGAAACCTAGACAGTAAGTTTCAATAAACTTCTTGTCGTACAGGTCTTCGTTGTACAGTACGTGCGCAACAGCAAGCATGAATGCTACGTCTGTTAGCGGGTTAATGTATAGGTGATCGTTCTCTAGGTAACGTTGAGTCTTGTTCTTAACTGGGTCTACAGAAAGAACATTGATCTCGCCTTTCGCTACTTTTTCCTTCAACTGCGCTAGGTAGTTGAAAGATTCGTGCGTTTCACAGTTCCAACCTACTTGTAGGTTTTTCACTGGGTCGTTTGCCCAAAGAATGATGTTGTCTGAGTTCTCTAGGATTTCAGACCAAGACGTACCTTGTGCGTAAACTTCTGTTGAACCAAGTACGTAAGGCATGATGGTTTGACCTGCACCAGTAGAGTAGTCACCTACTTTAGTGATGAAGTTACCGTGCATACCTACAGCACGTTGCATGTGTGCCGTACAGTTGTTGAACGCACCAGTTTGGTTCCAACCAGTTTGACCTGCGTGTAGAGCCCATGGACCGTATTCTTTCTGAACACGCTCTAGCTCACGGTAGAACAGGTCTAGAGCTTCATCCCAAGTTACACGGATGAAACGGTTGTTACCGCGCGTCTCAGCGCTGTATTTGTGCTTCTTCAGCCAATCTAGACGAACCATTGGGTAACGAACACGTGATGGGCTGTAGATAATGCCCTTGATGCCGTTCAACATTTCTGTTGGGTTCTGGTCTAGTTCTAGCGGTTTGATCTCTTGAACTTTACCCGCGTAGATGTGGGCGCGGAACGCGCCCCAGTGTGAACCTGTTACTTTCCAAGTACCAGTAGACTCAGCTGCGTTTGCAGATGCTGAAGCCAATAAGCTTGGACCGATAACTGACGCTGCACTTGTGGTTGCTACACCTTTAAGAAAACTTCTTCGTGTAATAGCCATTTATTTTTACTCCAATCCGACGCTTATTAGTGGTGACCTTCAGCATAATCTGAAGAGTGCTTCTGTAGGTACTTCAAGATCAGTGCTTCACTGTCTGTATCTAGGTTAACGAACGCTAGCATACCGTCGAACATACCTGGCCATGTGTTCGCATCGAAGTGCGCTTCAGCTGGTTGTGTGTGACATACAGAACAGTTAGTTTTGTAAGCTTCTTTCGATTTTTCCCATACAGGGTTGATGTCGTTCAGCATAGATTCTTTCTTGATCCATACTTTCGCAGCTACTTTCTCCCAAGGAAGACCAGTTAGCTCATCAACTTTCTTCTCACCAGCCGTAACAATGTTCGCGTCTGTTGATGCTTCTTTCAGTAGAGATGCTACTGCGATGTTTTTACCGAAGTCTTCTTGAATTACACGACCGAAGCCTTTCGCTTTACGCCAGCCGTCGATTTCAATTTCAACGTAGTCGCCTTTGTCTTCAAGAACTTTTACAGTTGATGCTGGGTTTAGAAGACCTGCTTCTTTAGCACCTTTGTCATCGAAGTAGATTGGTAAGTGACGAACACTTACTAGTTGCTGACCTACACCGTAGTCAGTGTTTGAAGTCATACCTTCTAGGTCACCAACAATACCACCAATACTGTCCATACCAGCTGGTAGTTTGTGTGCGATACCTTTGTGACAGTCTACACAGCTTTGATCTTTCTCAGCTGCTTGTTTCATTTGGATACGAGCGGTTGGAGACATTTGCTCGAAGTCCATTGAATCGTAGTTGTGACAGTTTTTACACTCTAGAGATTTGTTTGCAGAGAAACGATCCCATTCGTGTTTAGCAAGTTCGATACGACGCTCTTCGAAAACACCCGGTTCGTCGTAGTTGCCAAATACTTGTGCAAATACTTCTTTAGACGCTTGCATCTTACGAGCGATCTTATCTGTCCAGTTGTGTGGAACATGACAGTCAGGACAAGTAGCACGAACACCAGAGTGGTTTTTCCAGTGAACCGTGTCTTGTAGTTCAACGTATACGTTGTCACGCATTGTGTGACAACTAATACAGAATTCTTCTGTGTTGGTTGCTTCTAGGGCTGTGTTAAAGCCACCCCAGAAAATAACACCAGCGATGAAACCGCCCATAGTCAGCACGCCTAGGCTGATATGGACTGCCGGGCGCGTCATCGTACGCCACAGTTTAATGATTAATGATTTCATTATTTGCTCTCTTAAAATCTTTTCTAAAGTGTGGTTATGAGCTCACCGGCTTACATGCCGTGCGCGCCTGGAGGACCAAAGAAGAACACTTGAAGTGCCCAAACGATAAATCCGTAGCCGCCTACGAAAGCCACACTCAGAATTGGGAAGAGAACAACTGCAATGAAGAGGAACGACTTCCACTCCAGTGAGCGTTTTTCAACACTCTCAATTTTGTTAACATCACTCATACATTTGCCTATTTTGTATCTAGTGTTATTGGAAAGCCCGCGTCACCAAGCTTAAGTTTTTTACAATCTCTATGGGAAAATGTTAGACCATACTAATAGTAAGGTTCAATCAAATCTGATGCTCCTCCCCTTGTTATCCAACACTTTTTTGAGCTCATCCAGAGATGTGTTTGATTGATATTCTTTGTGAAAAAATATTAATGGATGTGAAAAAATAAGTCTTTTGCAGACATGTTAAGAATACAACACAAGATTAACTTTGTTTACAATTTTCTGGATTTTTTCGTGCTACTAAATCGCTCTTTTTCCGACTAAAGACAAGCAGTTGTGATCGTCTTGTTAAGAAAACTTCACTAAATCATCGTGCTTTTTCAAACGTAAGATTGCAAAAAACAGACCTCGCTAATTCATAAACCAACCGCACTTCGTTAGAATCAAAACGTTTGTTTCCGGAGAAAGTTTATGAATCAAGTTGTGGATATTAATTGGTTTGAACTAGCCCTTTTTAGCTTGATTCTGCTCATTCCACTCACCATCAATAAACGATACAAACTTGGCATTGCCAAAGACACTGTCATTAGCGTTGTGCGTATGACCGTTCAATTGGTTCTTGTCGGTGTGTATTTGGAATACCTTTTTAAGCTGAATAGCTTGGCAGTAAATTTGTTGTGGCTAGCGATTATGATTGTGGTTGGGGCAAGCTCAATTGTGAGTAAAACCAATCTACCCCAAAAACCTCTCATGTGGCCTTTAATCGCAGGATTGTCTAGCAGCTTATTCCCTTTGCTTGCGGCGATTGCTTTTGGCCTCGTCAAGCCAGAGCCCTTTTACAACGCGCAGTATATGATCCCTTTAGCAGGCATGCTTCTGGGCAACAGCTTGAGCAGCAACATCGTTGCCCTGCAGAACTTATTCACTGCTTTCGAGCAAAGAAAATCTGAATATGAAGCCGCTATATCTTTAGGTGCATCACCCAAATACGCCTCCTTCCCTTTCCTTCAAGAAGCGCTTCGTAAATCTCTGGCGCCTATTCTCGCCTCCATGGCAACGACTGGCTTGGTGACGCTTCCCGGCATGATGACAGGCCAAATCTTAGGTGGCGCTAGCCCGATGGTGGCCATCAAGTACCAATTAATCATCATGCTAGCGATTTTTGTCATGCTCAGTGTGTCTGTGGCGATTACCTTAGAGATGACGCTGAGCTGTGTACAAACAAAAGAAGGCCGCATAAAAGTGAAGTTTATCAACAAGGATAAGGCTTAAAGTTGGTCACTTCGCCATCACATAAGCGTCTCATTTTATGAATTTTTCTCGATCAAAAAAGATACTCACGATCTTTGAGACAGGTTATCCACAGAAAATGTGGATAAACCCCAAAAACCCATAAGCAACCAGAAACATAAGAGCAACTTTGAGACTGACCTCTCCTCATCAATCAAACGATCACAGATTGGTCATAGAAGCGTCATCGACTGCCTCTAGAGTGCAGTTAACCGACGAAAGGAGAATTCATCATGGATAGGTTAATCACGCGAGAAAAACTCGATGATTTAGTGTCAGAAGTACCTGTAGACTGGCTAACACAAGAGCCTGTAGAAATGACATCTCACTGGATCCCAAATGAATTTGGTATCAACGAAGAGCTCGTCTAGCGCACCAGCTAAAACATTCAGATAAAAGAAAGGCAAGCCATATAGCTTGCCTTTTTTGAAAATTATTTCAGATGCTTATCTTCATCACGCAGGTAAATCATCCAGTACCACATGCCAACGAAGACACCACCACCGATAATATTACCAATCGTCACGGGGATCAGGTTGTTGGTCAAGAAACCGATCATGTTCAGATCCGCGTAGTCTGCAATGTTGGCACCTGTCATTTGCCAGAATGACTCTGGAGCAAAGTATTTAATACCAATCGCCATTGGTACTTGGAACATGTTCGCAATACAGTGCTCAAAACCTGCAGAAACGAACATCGCTACCGGCAAGATCATTACTGCGATTTTATCTGTCAGGGTGCGGCCGCTAAACGTCATCCAAACTGCGATACATACTAAAACGTTACACATGATGCCCAGCGCGACGGCTTGGAAGAAACCGTGATGCAGCTTATGTTGCGAAATTGCCATCGCATTCAAGCCCACTTGTCCACCGTCGAACATGTATTGCTTAGTAATAAGCATACAAACAACAAGTAGAACCGCACCAACCAAGTTACCGAAGTATACAACCAGCCAGTTCTTCATTAAGGCTTTCCATGAAATCTTGCCACTTGCACGTGCCACCAGCGTAAGAACCGAACTGGTAAACAGCTCACCGCCAGTAACAACCACCAAGATCAAGCCAAGGCTGAATGCCAAACCACCAATAAGGCGTGTAATGCCCCAAGGAAGATCACCGGCACCAGTGGTTACGGTTGTGTAGAAAATAAAAGCAATACCAATGTGAATACCTGCAGAAATCGCCAGCAGGAAAGATTTCATCGGAGCTTTAGTTGCTTTGCCAACACCTACTTCGGCGGCACGTTCAGCAGCCTGAGGTGGTAATAGTGAGTCAAACTGATTGAAGTTCATGGAAGTGTAACATTTAGAAACAATTAACGAGGCGCGGATAATCGCTCCATTTCCAGACTTTTTCAAGGGCTATTTTTCATGTTTACCAAATTTGTTGTTGCTGAGAGAGTAATCGATAAAATTCAACAATGAGTTATTGTCCTAACCATTATTAATATTTGGTTCAAATGTTTACTGTAGAATAAAATTTCCGCGTTATATCAGGCCTATAGCGCTACACTTAACATTTCTAAGGCTTTTCTATTGCTCAACCTTAGTTTTCAGACTAGCTTGGTTAAAAAAGTACGAAGGAATTACCTATGAAATATTCAGCTGACCATATCGCCGAACTGAACCTACTTCTTCAATTCGATTTAAGCAGCGCAGCTACTGGCATCAAAGTCCACAAAGAAGCTTCTGAAGAAATGCAGGCAGCCGTTGCGCGTCTGTACGAAAAACAACTATGCACACAGCCAGATGGCGGTTACCTAACTGACGAAGGGATCGAAGTTGCAGAACACGCGGATAAGATCCTTCGAGTGCTTTCTGCGGAATAATGATATTTAGACAAACCAATATCTGAATTTAAAAAGCCACCGCAATGGTGGCTTTTTTGATAATTAAATTTATCTAGATTCACTATATTAAGCGATCAGTTTTCTCACTTTACCAAATGGCTGAATTTTATCATATGCCCAGTTAAAGCCCGTCGCGTAGAATAAGAAGAAAATTAAAAAGCCAGCCTCTAATGCCAACGCTTGCAGCAAAGTGATCTCCAAGAACCAAGCAATCACAGGAATAGACAAGAAGATTAATCCACCTTCAAATCCTAGCGTGTGACCAATTCGCATCGCTAGACTGCGCTCCTCTCGGTTTGAACCAAACCACTTATCAAAGTACAGGTTATAAATGTAGTTCCAAACTACAGTGTAAAGACTCAAACCAATACCGACCACCGCTAAATCACTGGATCCCTTCCCTGTAATCAAAGAAGCAGCAGGGATAATGATCGCGAGAGCAATCATTTCAAATAGTACAGCGTGAAAGATACGTTCGTTACGAGTCATGATGTTTTACCTAAATAGTTCTACTCAATGACTGGCATTTTATCTATCATTCAGATAATCAAAAGTTAGATACCATCGGTAAAAGCGATATGTTTACTATTGAACAACTGCAAGCGTTTGTGACCACGTCGGAAGCCGGCTCCTTTTCAGCCGCTGCCAGAAAGCTCGGCCGGGCACAATCGGTGATCAGCCAACACATCATGAACATGGAGCTAGATTGCGGTGTCGATCTATTCGATCGCTCTGGCCGCTATCCCAAGCTAACTGAGAAAGGTCATGAACTAATGCCTTACGCACTTGCGACCCTCAGTCAGCTGGATCGACTGAATAACAAGGCATCTCAACTTTTCTCTGCGCCAACAAACAAGTTAGTGCTTGCTGTTGATGAAGGGATTCCATTAACTCGCCTCCCTATTGCATTGAAAACGTTAGAGCAAAAATTCCCTAGCCTTCAGGTAGAGTGTCTCACGGCATCAAGCCCAGACATTATAGAGCTCATCAAATCTGAGCGCGCGACGACAGGCATTATTCTAAGTGATTTACAAATGCCCAAGAATGTTGATTTATCTAACTTGGGGAATATTGGTTTCGACGTGTTTGTATCATCAGAACACTCTTTAGCAAAACAGCCCATCCGAAACATCGATGAACTTAAGCAGCATCGCCAACTGGTGATCCGTTCAAAGAATGAAGATGTGAGTGGTCTTAATCAGGCGTTCAGCCCAGATATCTGGTACGCTGATGATTACTACATATTATTAGAACTGGCGAACAAGGGATTTGGCTGGTGCTTTCTTCCTGAGCATTTGGTGTCTTACGCGCCAAACACCTTAGTGAAACTTGGCGAAGAATTCACAAAACTGGCATGGCAAGTCAACATTGATTTGATACAACATCAGAAATGGCATTCCGATCCCCTACACCAACAAGCCAGATTAGAATTACAAACCCTGTTTGAATGAACTCAGGGCTGACAGTAGGAACATTACCGATGGCAAATACATTGATCATAGGTGCAGGCTGGCTAGGTACCCCACTTGCACAAACGCTCATTGACCAAGGGCATCAAGTTATCGTCACGCGACGTAGTCAAACTCGATTGGATGAGTTTCCAATACCTTCCGTTAAAACTGCTCTACTCGACCTCAATGAATCGAACTCTGAGCAGCGACTCATTGATATCATCAAACAGCACCATATCGAACGTATTGTCGGCGCTTTCCCTCCTGGCTTTCGTAAAGGGAATGGACAAGAGTACGCACAGCAATGGCAGCGCTTAACTGAAGCGGCAAAAGCGAGTAACGTTGAAAAGATTTTGATGGTCAGCTCAACGACGGTATACCCAAACCTAGCCGTCGATATGAAAGAAGAAGACGCCACACTCGCATTAGCCCAAACGAAGGAACACTTCTCAGACAACGCTCGCATCATGCTACAAGCCGAGCAATACGTCATTGACTCCGGCATCGACTACGCCATCGTCCGTTGCAGTGGTTTGATAGGCTCTGACCGCCATCCTTCTCGCTTTGCACTGCGATTGAAACAAGTTAGCCGTAAAGCCCCAGCGAATATGGTGCATCAAAACGATGCTGTGGCAGCAACGGCTTTCGCTCTCAATCAAATCAGCAATGAGGTGGTGAACGCCACCACGCCGAACACTGTCAGCAAAGCCGAATTTTACCAAGCGGCCATTACGAGAAATGACTTAGATATTGCCCTTCCGCCAGTCACTGAAACTGCCGATAAACGAATCCTTGCAGACAAGCTTATTGCGCTTGGCTACCAGTTCCAATTCAACTCAACGCTGGATGCACTATGAAGCTTTATCAACACATTGAAACCTTGTGGGATTACATGCAACTCAAGCAGGAACTCACACCTGCTGACTGCTTATTTGTTATGTGTAGCAATGATTTACGTGTTGCCGAATACGCCGCAAAGCTTTACCACCAAAAGCTTGCACCTCTGATTGTATTTTCTGGCGGTGAAGGCCGTTTTACGGATGGCTTGTTTGACAAAAGCGAAGCCGAAACCTTTGCAGAAATTGCAAAACTTGCTGGCGTACCAAACGAAGCAATCTTAATCGAAACACAGTCAAGCAACAGCGGTGAGAACGTTCGATTCACGGAACAATTGTTGATAGAAAAAGGGGTTAACTGCGAGTCTCTCATCTTGGTTCAAAAACCATTTATGGAACGACGCGCCATCGCGACCTTCGAAAAGCAATGGCAATCACCTTATTCACGTCTGCAAGTGACCTCTACTGCGCATCCTTTCTTTGAATACATTAACGAAGAGATGCCTCTGATGATGGTACTGGAAGCATTGATGGAAGATTTTTCTCGCGTTAAGACTTATCCAGAGAAAGGCTTTCAAACGAAGCAAGAGATTCCTGCACACGTTGAATCCTCCTATCAAGCCCTACGAGAAAAGTTCGAGTTTGGTCTCGCGTAATCCCTCGCTCAGTGACCAACAACCAGAATCGAGTAGGAGGAGGCCTCACGGCCTCCGTCCTCTCACACCACCGTACAAGCG